>NZ_JAUBSX010000022.1:0-9117 GCF_036704885.1 Microcoleus sp. F4-D5
ACGCCGACTTTCTGTTGTAATTGGATAGGGAAATACCCGGGAGAGCCGTTCTAATCTCACTTGTTTTTCTGATTGTATCAATGGTAGCAAGATTTCAATCAGTTTAAATTGAGCTGAACTTAGTTGTTTTTTTAAATGAATGAGGTAGAATGTTGGTATCATTATTTTTGAGATAGGCAAGCGTGTAACAATTATGCTGCCTATCTTTTTTTAGCACACATTGGCTCAATCCTTACAAAGTATGGGTTTCAGGCTGGTTGTTACCCCCCCAGCAACTTAATTAAACCACTCCTGACGCAAACAATAAATGCTTTTATGCGCTTTGGGTAAGCCACTAAGTGTGCAGCGGACGCCCTAACGAGGAGGTTATTAAACCCTGAAACCATTGCTATTATTACATTTTTTTTTCTTCCTTCTTCCTTCTTCCTTCTTCCTTCGCCTCTGATTATTCGTTCATATTCTTGTACGTAGCAACTGCCGAAGGCGAACTCCGGTTTAAATAACGAAATATCCAATACTTAAATACCGTATCCAAGATAACTGGAAACGTCGCAATGAACAGAAATATAAACTGCCTATTTTCCGGCAGTCCTAAATGCCTCGATAAACCTTCTAGAATTATTTCCCAACCGTGAGGCGAGTGGAATCCGACGAACACATCCGTAAACAAAATAATTACGAAAGCCTTAGCACTGTCGCTGAGGCCGTAAATCACATCGTCCATAAAAGACTTTAAAATCTCAATCTCTTTCTTGTTAGTGACGATAATCGCGACAAAGGCAATGCAGGAAATCAAATCGGCAAAAATATTTTTAACAGCTCCACCACTTTCAGCGCGGTATTCCTCCGCTAGCTCAACTGCTCTCTCGGCAATCTTCTTTTCCGTTTCCTCTAAAGAAAGCGACGGAGCAGCGCCTATTAACCTTTCAAATTTGAGGTGTTGCTCAAATCTCTCCAGTTCTTGAAATGCTTCTTCTTCCAGGTTAACATTTATGAAAAGTGGAGCCTTTTCTTGACCTCTAAAATGGTCAACTATCGGTCCGACTAGAAAGTTTTTGGAAATTTGATTTGTCAACAGCGGAACTAAAATCAAAAGCAAAATAAATCTCAGAGAAATAATTGTTTTGACTTTGGAATTGCGAAAATTCTTAACTACTTCTTTTTCTGCTTCCGGGTCTAAATCTTTAGTGATTCGATTCAAAGTTCCCAAAAGCGATCGCGGTAATAAATTGACTTCTTCATAGTTAGTGTCAACCTCACCATCGTGAATTTGAACATAATTAGCCGATCCTTTATTTTTTTTGTCAGGTGGAGAGCTGCTATTTGTTGTAGATTTTGGCTGCAGATTTACTGAACTGACAACCGGAACAATTGCCGTCGATCTACTATTATTAATATACTTGTCGATGACTCCATCAATAAACTCTAGCTTCTCAAATACAAGGGATGCTCGATCTTTATTGTCAAAACCTAATCCGTGCTGGTGACGATCCGCGCTTTGTCCCGCCTTCGGTTTTGCCCCCACGCGCTCCGGCAGTTCCAAAAAAGAACGGCTAGCATTAAACTCAACCATTCTGGTTTGGATCACCTTGAGGTATTTTTTCAGTTCGGATTTAAAGTAAGACAGGGTGCTATGTCCGTAATCTCCCGACCGATCGGAGATTGCTTGACCGCCAAAATGCTCGTCTTCGATCGCCTTAATTGCTAATGCAGCATCGTAAGCCTGTTCTAGAGCCCTCTCAGGCGTTTCTCGATACCATTGGTGAGCGCTGTAGAGATATTTTACAATCCTGTCCCACGGAGAAGTATTCATAGCTAAAGCTTGTTAGTTGGCTGCAGACATTAATTGATTAAAGTATTCATGGTATGGTAACAAATTTACATAAATTGCGAACAGCCACCGAGGATTCAGTTTGGATTGTCGGATCTGCCCGCAGCGGCAAAACCGCTCGTTTAGTCGAGCAGTTCTGCATTTGGAGCAAAACTGTCAAGCCTCTTCCCGCAAAAGTTTCAGAGCGATGGGGCTCCGGGCGGCGGCGGGCGGGACAAACTTCCCCAGCAATTTTAGTCTTAGCAGCTAACGGGGACAACCGGCTGGAATTGGCCGATCGCATCGCCGTCGCTACCGAAGGGAAATATACCTTTCACTCGACAACGCCCTTCGGTTTTTTCGAGCAGGAGGTATTGCTATTTTGGCCCCTGCTGGTTCAGTCGCTGGACTTGAGGGCTCAATTTCCCCTAAGGCTGCAACCTGAAACTGAACTGGAACTTGCCGCGAGACTCTGGCGTCGCGAACTAGACGAAGGGATTTTGCAACAAACAGGGGTAAGTCCAACTCGAATGGTGCGTCGAACTCTAGACTTATTACAACTGGCTGCTGTCAGCGGTACGCCCAGAGAAGAAATTCCCAGCATTCTACAACAGGGATTTGCTGGGGAAGGCGGCTCTGGCAACCTGTGGACTAGCACGGGAGAGTTGCTGGGAAGGTGGTGGGAATGGTGCTTGACGCGGGGGTTTCTGACTTACGGGATTGTTTGCGAACTCTACTGGCGCTATTTGTTGCCGGATGCCACTTACCAGCAGCATTTGACCTCTAGATACCAAGCTGTCATCGCAGACGATGTTGACGATTATCCGGCGATCGGTCGCCATTTGTTCGATCGGATGCTCGACTTCGGTGCAGCGGGGGCATTCTCGTACAATCGGGATGGAGGGGTGCGTTTGGGATTGGGGGCTGACACGGAATACCTGGCCCGACTCGAAGACCGCTGTCAAAGCGTGGAAAATTTGGACGCAAAAGCCGGTTTAGCCCCAGAAATTGGGGATTTAGCGCTAAGTTTAGCAGTTAATTCTGAGGGTTTTTATCCTTTAGGCTTGAGTTTGCCAGGATCGGTTCGATCGCTCCAAACCACTTCCCGCGCTCAACTACTGCGAGAAACCGCCGAAATCATCGCGGATGCGGTGAAGTCGCAAGCCGCGGAACCGCAAGAAATCGCCGTAATTGCCCCGGGGATGGATGCGATCGCCCGTTACAGTTTAACGGAAATTCTGGCGCGAGATAATATTGCCGCCGTATCTCTCAACGATCAGCGTCCCCTATCGACTACCCCAGAGATTCGAGCTTTGCTGACTTTGTTAGCGTTAGTTTATCCGGGACTCGGCCGTTTGGTCGATCGAGACGGCGCAGCCGAAATGCTGGTTGTGTTGGGCAGCCAAAAACACCGTTCTTTGGAAACAGAAGATTCCCACCCCACGTTCAATCTAAAATCTCAAATCCAAAATCAAAAATCGATCGACCAAGTGAGAGCAGGTTTAATCGCCGATCACTGTTTTTGCCCAGATATCGATCGACCTCAATTAGTCCCAATTACGGCCTTTCCCCGGTGGGACAGACTCGGACACCGAGCCGCCGGAGCCTACGAGCAAATTGTGGAGTGGATCGAACAACAGCGGTCGCAACAGCAGGAGCGGCTGTTGCCGAGCCCAATTGCCCTGCTCGATCGAGCGATCCAGAAATTTCTGGTGAACGACAGATACCTGCCGTACGATCGGCTCGCAGCCATGCGCGAGTTAATGGAAACCGCCACCCACTACTGGGAAATCAACGGGCGAATGCAGCGCGTAGAACCGACAAACGGCGGCGACTCAGAAACGATCGCCCGGTTCATCCAGTTGTTGCGCCAAGGAACAGTCACCGCCAACCCCTTTCCAGTGCGTCCAGAAGGCCCAGCAGCCAGAGCCGTCACTCTCGCCAACATCTTCCAGTACCGCAGCAGCCGCCGCGCCCACAAATGGCACTTTTGGCTGGATGCCGGGTCGCCTCTGTGGCTGAGCGGCGGTGCGGCGACATTGTTTGGCGCTCCCTTATTTTTGCGATCGCAACAGGGGCGTCCCTGGGAAACCGAAGACGAAACGGCTGCCGACCAACAGCGGCTGCGGCGAATTCTGCTAGATTTGTTAAGTCGCTGTTCCCTGCT
Organism: Microcoleus sp. F4-D5; assembly: GCF_036704885.1. Lineage (NCBI taxonomy): Bacteria > Bacillati > Cyanobacteriota > Cyanophyceae > Oscillatoriales > Microcoleaceae > Microcoleus > Microcoleus sp. F4-D5. The sequence goes on from NZ_JAUBSX010000022.1 coordinate 3,978, forward strand.
TTACCTTTGCCACAGCGAACTATCAGTCAGCGGACAAGAACAAACCGGACCGCTTCTGCCCCTAATTAACAGCTCTGTTTCTTGTCAGCAGTCAGCATAAGACAGTCGGCTTCTGCAGGCAAGAGGCACAGATGTATTCGGCATTCGGCAGGAGGAAAGAAAAAATTATGACGGCGAAGATTTTTATTTTTTCTGATTCTGGATAAATACACCCGGCTGACTCGAAGCCCGACTTCTAGGTTCTATCGAAATGGCGCGATATTAAAGTATACCCAAGATAGGCAGCAAAACGTGCAATCATTAATATTTTGAGATCGAAAGATGCCCGGCTTAAAAAATATCTATAGCCGTTGCATTTTTGATTTAGTATGTTAGAAATGATCGGGATTATTAATCAATTTTAAGCCATATTTGTGGCAACAAACTGATACTAATCAGTTCTTAAAGTTAATCGGGATCGTCGTTTAAAGGAGCCAAAATAATGCCAAGTGCAGTGCCAGTAGTAATTATACCAACACCAACTCCGACTCCAACACCAGAACCAACACCAACTCCAACACCAGAACCAACACCAACTCCGACGCCTGCACCAACTCCGACTCCAACACCAACTCCAACGCCAGCACCAACTCCGACTCCCTCCGGGGACGACACATTTGGCGGCATAGACGACACATTGGGCGGAGGCCAAGGTACCTCGCCCGGAGTCATCGGCGGCGTAGTCCGCGGCACAGAAACCAACGACTCCTTAGTTGGCAGTCCCGGGCCCGACGTGATTTCCGGGCTGCAAGGCAACGACAACCTCCAAGGAGCCGACGGCGACGATTTAGTATTTGGCAACGACGATGACGACGTGCTGTTCGGCGCGCCAGGTAACGACGTTCTAGACGGCGGTTCAGGACTCGATACCCTGTACGGAGGCAAAGGCAACGACTCCCTCGACGGGGGAAATAACCCTGACCTGCTGTACGGCAATGACGGCAACGACACGGTAATCGGAGGCGAAGGCAAAGACACGGCTTACGGCGGCAAAGGCAGCGACAGCTTGCGTGGCGGGTCTGGCGACGATAGCTTTTTGGGCGATCGAGGCGACGACATCCTGTGGGGCGACCAAGGTAACGACTCGCTCTTCGGCGGCGACGGCGAAGACTTGCTATTTGGTAACGAAGGAGGCGACTGGCTATACGGAAACGCCGGCGGAGACACAATTTTTGCCGGCGACGGCGACGACATCGTATTCGGCGGTGACGGCGACGACATCGTGGACGCGGGTGCTGGCAACGACGTTATTTGGGGCGAAGCAGGCAAAGATGTAGTGGCAGGAGGCGAAGGCAGAGATGTCTTCGTCATCGGTGCCTTCAGTTCCCCCAGCGGCAGCAGCGGCACTAACCCGGCATTTCTCACCACAGGTGGTCCCGATATCGCCGATGCGGACATTTTCACCGACTTTCGCCAAGGCGAAGATTCGATCGGGTTGAGCGGCGACCTCAAGTTTGAAGATTTGGTAATCTTCCAAAGCACCGACACCAAAGCAGGCAGCACGATTATTCGCAACGGCGTCAGCGGCGACTTTTTAGCAGTATTGCCCGGAGTAGACAGCAGAACTCTGGGGCGGAGCTCCTTTGTATTTGCCCCCACAGTTCCCGGCAGCGCCACCCCGCTGCCCCTGCCGACGCCGAGTCCGAGTCCGACACCGACGCCGACGCCGACCCCGAGTCCGACACCGACGCCGACAGACACTCCGACACCGACGCCGACAGCCAGTCCGACGCCGACACCGAGTCCGACGCCGACGTTCCCGACGCCGACAGCCAGTCCGACGCCGACGCCGATATTCCCGACGCCGACAGCCAGTCCGACGCCGACACCGATATTCCCGACACCCAGTCCGACGACCTTCCCCAATCAGCCTCCAAGAGCAGTTGACGACAACTTCACCACGGTTGCGGGTCAACAACTCAGTCTCAACGTTCTGTTCAACGACACCGACCCGGACAAGAACGCTCTGACTGTGACGACTTTTACTCCAGCAGCCAAGGGGAGTGTGGTTCCCCAGGGCGGCGGCGTATTCACATACACCCCGAATGCCGGCTTCTCCGGTAGTGACAGTTTCAGCTACTCGATCTCAGACGGCAACGGCGGCACAAGTCAGGCAGTAGTAACCATCAACATCAGCAGCCCGCCGCAGCTAGTAATTAACGAGGGTGTGGTGGTTGCCAAAAGTGCTCCTACCCAGACAATCACGGCGGCCGATTTGTTAGTCACAGATCCCGATAACAGTCCGTCGGAAATCGTTTACACGATTACCCAAGCCCCCGACGCTACCAGAGGTTTTGTCCAAAGGGGCGGCACCTTTCTCAACGTCGGCAGCAAATTCACCCAAGACGATATCAACAACAACATCGTCAAATACAACTTGCTGGCGGCTGGCGGCAACGACAGTTTCACGTTTACAGCCTCCGACGGGTCTGCAACTCTCGAACCGATATCTTTCAGCATCACCGTTGTAGATAATATTGTCGATCGCACCCAACTCCCCGCCAGCAGCTTTACAGGCAGCAACCTTAGCGACTTCATCATCGGCGGGGCCGGCAACGATACCCTCTCTGGGGGCGACGGCAACGACATCATCGACGGCAGGGGCGGCGACGACCTCGAATTCGGTGAAGCAGGCAACGACTCGGTGCTGGGTTCGACAGGCAACGACACCCTCGACGGCGGACTGGGCAACGATACCATCGACGGCGAAGACGGCATAGACTCGCTCATCGGCGGACTGGGCAACGACCTGATGTTTGGTGGCAATGACAATGACATTGTTTTAGGCGGTGACAACGGCGACACCATTGACGGCGGAACAGGCAATGACTCGATATTGGGAGAATCCGGCGAGGACTCGATACTTGGAGGAAACGGGATCGACACCTTATTAGGTGGCATTGGCGACGACTCGCTCGACGGCGGTGCAGGCGACGACATTCTCGACGGCAGCATCGGCAGAGACTTGCTCGACGGCGGTATCAATAACGATTCTCTCTCCGGCGGCGACAGCGAAGACACGATTTTGGGTGGAGAAGGCAACGACACGGCACTCGGAGGTGCGGGTAACGACTACGTTTTGGGCGAGGGCGGCAGCGACTCCCTGTTGGGCGAAGCGGGCGACGACACTCTCGACGGCGGCGCTGGCAGCGACTGTCTCAGCGGCGCGTTCGGCAACGACTTGGTGTTAGGCGGGGATGACAACGACTCGCTTTCCGGCGGTGCTGGCAATGATATTTTGGGCGGCGGGGGCGGTTCTGACTTGCTCACGGGCGATGCTGGCGATGATTTCTTCTACTACGAAACTCCCAGCGAAGGCGTGGACGTGATTGCTGACTTTAACGCCAGCGGCAGCGGTACCGACAGATTCTTGTTCAGGTCGTCAAATTTCGCCGGCTTAACCAACTCGGGAACTACTAACGATTTCACGAGTTTTATCGTCAGGAATATCGGGTCTAGCGGCGACAACATCAGCAAGCAAGAAGTCATTTTGTTTGAATCTAAATTTGATAACGCTCAAGCAGTAAATGCTGTGTTGAAGAATCAAAACGGTTCTAGCAAAACGGGAGCTTTCTTCGTGTACCTCAACAATACTTTTAACAAGTACGTTCTCGGCTTCGACCCCAATGTGGCAGATGACAGTCTCCCAGCTTTCGATTTGGGTGTGTTGAATACTATTCCTACAGTGCCGGGAGCGCTCAGCACGGTGATTACGGCCTCTGACTTTAAGTTTATTTAGGGCTTGCCGTATATAGGTTTTGGTCATTGAATTTTTGAGTAGCGTCGCAAGGAGGCGGAACAATGCCAAGTGCAGTACCACTAATTTTTCTCGAAGGGCGGCTACCCGATGAGAACGGGGATAGTTTGGATAGCGGCACGGCGCCGTCGCCTACGCCGTCGTCGGGGACAACGACAACGATGACGGGTACTTCGACAACGATGACGGGTACTTCGACGACGATGACGGGTACTTCGACGACGATGACGGGTACTTCGACAACGATGACGGGTACTTCGACAACGATGACGGGTACTTCGACAACGATGACGGGTACTTCGACAACGATGACGGGGACGGGCCCGGGGATTTCGGTCACGCCGGTGCCGCGGCCAACTCAGACAGTTCCCACACCTCCGCCAGAGCCAGTTTTTGTCGATGGCTTAGTTGTCGCAAATGATGGGAATAACTATTTAATCGGCAGCTTGTTCAATGACACGATTTCCGGGGGTGGCGGCGACGACACGCTTCTGAGTCGGGACGGGGACGATATAGTCAAGGGCGATGACGGTAACGATTCTCTCAACGGCGGGGCTGGTAAAGATATTGTTGAGGGCGGGCGTGGCAATGACACGGCGCGGGGCGGCAAAGGCGATGACGTGGTTTCTGGCGAGGTGGGCAATGACGTAGCTTTTGGCGACCAGGGCAACGATATTGTTTTGGGTTCTGAAGGCAACGACACGCTGTACGGGGGTAAAGGCAATGACTGTCTGCGCGGTGGTGGCGAGGACGACCTGATGTTTGGCGACAAGGGCAGTGACACTGTTTTTGGCGACACGGGTAACGACTGCCTGATCGGCGCTGCAGGCAATGATATTTTGTTGGGCCAGGAGGGCGGGGATGTCATCACCGGCGGTGTTGGTAACGATACTGGTGACGGCGGCGAGGGTGATGACCTGATCTTCGGGGGCGACGGCAATGATTCTTTGTCTGGGGATGCTGGGGATGATATTCTTTCGGGCGATCGCGGGTCTGATACTCTGACAGGAGGCGACGGTTCGGATATCTTTGTTCTGGGTAGGGTGGGCACGTCGCCTGCGGGCAACGGGTTTCTCACTACTGGCGGCCGCGAAATCGGCGATGCTGATTTAATTAGAGATTTTAAGGCAGGAGATTCGATCGGTCTGGCTGGAGGTTTGAACTTTACAGAGTTAGAAATTTTCCAGGGCCAAGGCTCGAATTCTAGCAACACGATTATTAGGGACAGACGAACTGGGGAATTTTTGGCGGTGTTGATTGATGTTCGATCGAACTCGCTAGATGAATCTCGGTTCACTACAGCCCAAATACCGCGCGTAGACGACAATCCCTTCACCATTCAGG
>NZ_JAUBSX010000022.1:9217-97374 GCF_036704885.1 Microcoleus sp. F4-D5
GGACAAGTCCTTCTCCGACACCGACAGGGACAAGTCCTTCTCCGACACCGACAGGGACAAGTCCTTCTCCGACACCGACAGGGACAAGTCCTTCTCCGACACCGGCACCGACTCCAACTCCGACAACGGGGACAAGTGCTTCTCCAACTCCGGCACCGACTCCGACTCCGGCACCGACTCCAACTCCGGCACCGACTCCGACTCCGGCACCGAGTCCGACTCCATCACCGTCACCGGGGACAACTCCGAGTCCGACTCCATCACCGTCACCGGGGACAACTCCGAGTCCAACTCCATCACCGTCAACGGGGACAACTCCGAGTCCAACTCCGTCGCCGGGGACATTGCCGACACAGGTTCCGAGTCCGACTCCGACTCCGACTGCGGGCGGGACAACTCCGAGTCCGAGTCCTTCCATAGTCCCGACTCCAACTGCTACAACTCCAACTCCTCCGCCTTTCGGCGGGGGGCCGACTCCCCCCGGTTTTACATCTCCGACTCCTAACCAGCCGCCGATCGTGGAAACTGGCAAGACACTGACTGGTTTGCAGAATTTGCCTCTGTCTCTGAGCATTTCGGCGCCCAGCGACCCGGAGGGCCAGCCGCTGTCGATCGCAGTAGTAGGACTGCCCAATCCTACTTTCGGCCAGGTAATTACCGGTACGAACCCGATCGCCGTCAACCAAAAGTTAACCGTTCAGGATTTACTCGGGCTGACATTTAAACCTGCAACTAACGCGATCGGGCAAGCGGGCTCTTTCAGCTACAGCGTAGCTGACGACCAAGGCGGGACGGCAGCAGCGTCAGTGGCGATTAACATCAACTCTTTCGATACCTCCGTAACTGTTCCAACTATCCTGTCGCCGATTGTTGTCGATGACGGCATCGTATTTACAAATACGAATAATTTGCTGCCCACTTTCATCGACGTACTGGCGAACGATTCCAGCCCGCAAAAAGGGCCTCTCAACATTATCAATGTCAGCACACCGCAACTGGGGATAGCTGTAAATCTTGTCTCTCAGGTGCAGTTCATCCCCGGCAACGTAGCGGGTACAACTGCTTTCACCTACAGCGTCAGCGACGGATTCGGGACAATTCCGGGCGTAGGTACTGTGACCGTTCAAATTTTGCCTGCAGATAGCGGGCCTAACAAGTTGATTGGGGGCTCTTTGGCGGACAATTTCAACGGTTTGCTGGGCAGCGATACTGTTGACGGTCAAGGCGGTAACGATACGATTAACGGCGGTTTGGATAACGACGTGCTCGTAGGCGGCCCCGGTGCAGATACCATGACGGGGGGCGGCGGCAGCAATCAATTCCGCTATACCAGCCCTGCTGAGGGTGGGCCGGCGTTTGATGCGGCTTCTTCGGCGGCGATCGATGCTGCGATCGCGGCGGGCGGATACGATGTGATTACTGATTTTAACGGCCTCGGTGTGCCGATCGCCGATCAGTTTAATTTTGCCCCCGGATTCCCCAATCTCAGCAATGGCAGTCAAGTTCTGCTGAATGTGCAGACAACTGTTTCTGCAAATATTCTCGGAGGAACTGCTTTCTTGTTTGCCTACGATTCCGGCGGCAATACTTACATCATTTATGACGGCAACGGTAATAATGTCACCGGCGGCGATTCTCGCATTTTTGCGAAGTTAAATGGTGTAACTGGGGTTTCTTCTCTGTCAGGATTTGACTTTACTTTTATCTAAAAAGATAAGAGGTTTGAAACCGCAGATAAACGCAGATAAACGCCGATTTCCTTGGCAATTTATCTGCGTTTATTGGCGTTCATCTCCCGTGAAAATTCAAGCAGATTATCTTCAGAAAACAATCCCAATAAAGGGTCAAGCAGAACACCGAACTTTGAGACAAATTAGAGGTTTGAAACCGCAGATAAACGCAGATAAACGCCTATTTTGTTGGCAATTTATCTGCGTTTACTGGCGTTCGCCTGCGGTAAAAAATTAGATCTGATTTTCCTCAGAAAAAAGCCCTAATAAAGGGCCGAGAATAGCGCCAAAAATAAAGCCGCCCGCGTGGGCCCAGTAGGCAACCCCCCCAGATTCCATGCCGACACTTGCGGGGGCATTCAAGGAAGCCAGGCCGCTTAATGCTTGCTGTGCAAACCAAAATCCTAGAAAGAAGAAAGCGGGGACTCTGACGGTGGTAATAAAGATTCCCAAGGGAAGCAGTGTCAGAACTTTGGCTTGGGGATATCTCAGAATGTAAGCTCCCATCACGCCTGCGATCGCGCCGCTAGCACCCAGAGACGGAATGGCCGACCCTGAGGAAAAAAACCACTGAGTTAGTGATGCTAAAACCCCGCAAGTAAGGTAAAATATTATATATTTGACGTGTCCTAAACGGTCTTCTACGTTGTTGCCAAAAATCCACAGAAATAACATATTTCCGGCAATGTGGAGAAAGCCTGCGTGCAGGAATTGGGAGCTAATTAGTGTCGTCCATTCGGGAAATGGCGAAACTGGCAGCGCAACCCGACACATATTGCTTAACTGGCAAGGAACTACTGCCCAAGAGTAGAAGAATTGGGTTAATTGTCGATCGGGCAAACTGAGTTCGTACAAAAATACTAATATGTTGGCGGCAATCAGCCCGTAGGTGACGTAGGGAGTGATACTGGTGGGATTGTCATCGCGTAAGGGAACCACAGCCTTTTTTTCCTCATCAAAATATTGGCAACACAATAGCGCATTTATCGCCCAGGTGTCTCCTGTCTAAAGGCAGAGGGAAGAAGTCAGTCGATGTTAGATGTTAGATGTTAGATTTTAGATTCACGAATTGAAGAATTGAAAAAAGCCACCTCACAGATGAATCCGGGGGGTTGTTATCGGATACTATGTTTTTGATTTGTGGGTAGTCCTGCATAGCAATGAAAATCCAGGGTTTAAATTGATAAATAAACTGGCGTTATCCTCATGAATAAAATACCAAATACCCCCATATTATTGGAGAGTATTTTGGAGAATGAAAGAGTTTTTATCAGCAATCTAGATATTCTTTGTCTCATCGTATTATTAAATATTTCTATATAGTCGATCGGACCAGTATCCTTTCCTACTACTCTGTGTCTTTTTTGAGGACAAACTGTTGATAGGAAACGACAAAAGTTTGTATAACTTACGGCACATTGACTCTGGAACAGGTCGCACAAGAATCCCATAATACTCGCTCGCCAGCTCGCTCTATTTTGCCAATATACACTCCTACAATTTATGAAAGTTGATACATCAATTGCCAGCTATTTCAACTGCTTGTTATCCTTACTGTCTACAAACGATCGCATTTCATCACATAGAATTGTGAGCTTCCCTTTCTTTTTTGACTTCACTTTGAATTCTCTTTTTACAGGTCATACTTTTTGAGTAACATAGTATTGCAACCACCGTGACGAAATCCCACTCGCCCTCACAATCCCAGCCCGAAATATCTTTTATAATAAAAGTCGAGCAATCAACTCTTTTGTTGCTAATGAAATTGGTTGATGTTTGGGAGTCATGACGAATTGTCTTCCACAATCTCGACATTTAAAATTTTGTTAATCGCTAGCGAGTGCGACCATTTGTCAATCTGGTATTTAGAGTTAAACTTGGGACAGTTGATCGGCTAAAATTCAAGGTAGGTTATAAAGAATAAAATTATCACACATTATCATTGCTATGCAGGACTACCATTAGCGGATAAGTTACAGGTTTTGGTGCAGGTGTCGGTGTTGGTGTTGGCAAGGGTTTCAAATTCGTATTTTTTAACCAAGCTTCGAGTCCGTCAGCGAGTCCGAGTGCTAACTGGCGACGGCGATTTTGAAGGATTTTCAAATCATCGGAATTGGTCAAAAAACCGAATTCTACCAGCAGCGAAGGGATGTTAATGCGCCGGCAAAATCCAAGACTACCAACACCGACCTCAGTGTCTGCTTTTGCACCGGGGCTGACCATTTCTGGAATCCGCAGAAAATAGCCCTTTAAGATTAATTCAGTGTTGGCTTTTCGAGGGGGGTTACTGCCAATATAAAACGCGGTTGCACCGCGAACTAAGGGATTGGAAAAATAGTCGGCGTGCATTTCTACCGCTACATCTCCCGCGCGGCAGCGGTCGTTAATCTAATCGATAGTTTGCGCTGAACTGAGAGTATCCGGAACCGAGAAAACTTCTATCTTTCCCTACCGCAGTTCAGCTACTAAGGCATCCCGAGTTAAGATTGTTTCTTGGGCTTCAATTGTACCAAAAGCGCCCGCCCCGACATCGCGCACGTTGCCTTCAATCCCCCCGTGTCCGGCTGAAACAAAAATAGAACCCATTTAATAAAACTCTCCACCTTGCAGTTATTTTAATGCCTGCTTTTGAGTATTGGGTTTTATTTTACCGCAAATTGTATATTTTTTTTCATTAGCATTAAAAGTTTGCAGTGGCGCAGCCCTCTGAGTTAACGCGCCACTGCAAACTTTTTTAACCGCCAGCAGATTACATTTTGACAGCGGGGCTAGTCGAAGGTTTGGGAGCTTTAATTTCCTGCGAAACTGCACGGGCGCGGTAGAGTTTAGCAACGACTTGCTCGCACTTGGCCAAATCCGATTCTATCTCTGTAAAAATGGCAGTTGATACCGGATCTGTGAACTTCACGCGCAGGTTGTTGATATCGACAACACCAGTTTGTAAATCGCCGAGAGTGCTCCGCAGCAAGAACGTTTCATCGGTTCCTTGCATCGAGGCTTTTAATTTAGCGTATTTGTCAGCAATTTTAGCGGGAATTGAGGGTTTTTCGCCGAGATCGTTGAGGCGACTTTCGAGAGCGATGATGTGGTGCTGTTTGTTTTGAATCATTTCTCTCAAGAGCGATCGCAAATTGCTATCTTGCGTTTTTTCCGCATAATGTTCAAAGGCTTCGCAAGCATAGCGTTCCCCTGCAAGGGCGGTATTCAAACCTTTCACTATATCGCCTTGTGTCGAGCCGCCCCAAGCATTCGCTAATTTCCACCATTCTGCGTTTGTGTCGGTTTCTTCTGGCAAACCGACTTCTTTTCCACCGTAACCGAGGCGAGCCAGAATTGCGGCGGTAAATATTGCTAAATCTCCCGGTTGTCTGGAAGTAATTAAGTTGCCGTCAACGACTAAAGCTTCGTTGATGTAATTAGCCCCGGCATTAATCATGTCTTTTTTGATTGCCAAGAAACCTGTGGCATTTTTGCCTTTTAACAAGTCGGCTTCAATCAAAACTTGCGGGCCGTGGCAAACAGCAGCCACAATTTTTCCTTGTTCAAATGCTTCTCGTACAAATTGCACTGTATTGGGGTTAGTCCGCATCTGATCGGGAGCCATACCGCCGGGAATGACTACTGCGTCGAATTCTGCGGGGACTGCTTCAGTGGTAGTTCCGTCAGCTTGCTGGGCAACTTTTCCTTGTTTCCCTGCATACTTTTCATTTGTCCGCGAACCGAGGACAACTACATCAAAGTTTGCTTGTTTTAAGGCGTTGTAAGGAACTAGAAATTCGGAATCTTCAACTCCATTTTCTATGAGTATGGCAACTCGTTTTGTGTGGGTGACGTTATTTGTTGTCACAATCAATTTTCCTCATAATATCTTTTAATCTAAACATAAGTCATTTATGATGTTTTTAGCGTCTGGCTAAAGTGATAATTTAGTGATTTAAAAAAGGTCCGAGCGTGAGCCTTGAGAGGTATTTTACAGTAATTGTCTCAATGCACGTAAGAGGCTCCGTTAATGTCGATCGTAGTCCCGGTAGCGCGCGCAGCCAAACCGGACGCTAAAAACGCGATCGCATTGGCAACCTCTTGAGGAGGAGCGATTTTGCCGATCGCAATATCGCGCGATTTCAGCTTCCCCATACTCCTGCACAAGGGGAGAACACCACACACAATCTGTGAGTATTTTTTGTTTGGGGCTAACAGACAAATCCAAATTATTGACAGAAAAGCCGAGTTGTGGCGATGGTTACTATTGAGATGGGGTCGAATTAGCGGACGGACTCAGTAATAACCCTGGATGGCAAGCCAGGAGTGGGATCGCGGTCATGGAGAGGAGGAATAAACGAACTAGAGGCTTGATGCTGAACAAAATTGGTCGAGTTTGTTTGATGTTTGATAAGTTTTAATATGAATATTGTTCCTACAGTACCAGGCTAGTGAAATTCAAGCACTATCACTTGATTAACCCTCCAAAACTCTGAATTTGGTCAAACATGAAGTTTAAAAACACCCTATTCTCTGCTGCCGTCACCTTTTCAACCCTGGCGATCGCCTCAGCAACACAAGCTCAAACCGTTAATTCTCGCTGTGACATTTATCCCAGGGGGGAAGACCGCGCATCGAAAGTAGTCAATTGCACCTTTTCTCAGCGTCAAGGTTTTATCCGCATTCAACGGGAAGATGGCATTACCTATGAACTCAAACCCAATGGTGACAGCGAATATCTGTATAAAAACCAGATGTCAGTTCTGAGAGAAAATGACGGGCCGGCGACCATCTTTCGTTTTAGCGACGAATCGGTTTACGTCTATCAGAACGAACGCGCTCCCTCTTCCGCGTCTACTATCAACAAAGGTAATACCCCCGAAAACCTCTACAGTACCGTGCCTCCCAAATTAAAAGACCTCGTGGGAGCTAAAGCGGGGCAAGCAGAGGGAGAATTGCAACGACGGGGCTACACCTACCGCACAACCGCAACCTTTGACGGTGGCAAAAGTGCCTATTATATAGAAAACCTGACGGGGTATTGTGTGGAAGTGGGAACTGTTGACGGACGCTTCAGTAGCATTGTTTACAACTCCAGCGATCGGTGCAATAAGTAACAAATAACCCGTAAAATAATTAATACCGCTTCCAAAAAAGAATGCTACATACAGCATATTCCAGGTTCGTGAAGTACAGTAGCAGCTATATTGGCGGTACGTGTTATGTAGGCTACGTCGCTGTTCTATGGTTCAATGGAACTTGCTCCCCAGACGGGTGGCGATGCACCTTACTGAAAACAAGATTGTGTGTACCGCATATAAATAGAATATGCTGTAGCTTTTTTGTCCTTAAATTCGATAGCTAAAGTGGATTCGGGAGCAGAGGTCGAATTAACTCCATAATTCGGTCAGAATTAAAATTATTGATACAATCAGTTAGTGCCTTGGACAAACTTGCTTTAGATTCGGGAATTTGTAGGATTAATTCATTCATGACTTCCGTATCGAGATAGTAAGCGGCGTGATACATTTGTTCTAACCACTGAGGGGACATCTCGGATAGATCTTCTACAGACAGCGTTTCAACCAATAGTTTTTTGCTAGTTGGTTCTACGACTTCGTAAATATATTTCACTCCCAAATATTTAGCGATTTTGTCAAAGATGTCTCTCTGCTGAAATGGCTTGCTTATAAAGTCGTTACAGCCCGCCATAAGAACTTTCTCTCGCTCTTCTTCAAAAACACTGGCAGTTAAAGCAATAATGACAGTTTCTTGGCTCTTAGGGAATTTTCTAATATATTTAATAGCAGTGTAGCCATCCACGATCGGCATTCGCAAATCCATCAGAATCAGGTGCGGCAGCCAACTCTCCCACAGTGAGAGTGCCTCCACTCCATGTTGTGCCTCTCTTACCTCAAAACCAACCGAGGTAAGGCTCTCGACTAACAAGCGGCGATTTTCTTCTAAATCTTCAACAACAAGAATGCGGTAACTTGGTTGTCCGGGAGCTAAACCAATTACTCTTTGATTAATTGATTCTGGGGGTAAGGATTCTGCTTGAGGTAACTGTACGCGAATCTCAAAGGAAAAAGTGCTACCTCGGTTCAAAGTGCTTTTAACGCGAATTTGACCGCCCATGAGTTTGACGAGTTTTTGACTGATGGCTAAACCAAGCCCGCTGCCTTGACTCAAATTATTCCCAGCTTGGGCTTGCACGAATACCTTAAATAATTTATCAATTTCTGCGGGCGCAATTCCCACGCCTGTATCCTCAACTTCAAAACATAGGTGACAGGATGTTTGGTCTCTTTGTGTTACTCTGACTCGCAGGCTGACGCTTCCTTGCTTGGTAAACTTAATCGCATTACTCAGTAGATTGGTCAAGACTTGATACAGTTTTTTCTCATCAGTATGGACAAATCTGGGTAGCTCGGGATCTTGCTCGACAACTAGCTGTAATTCTTTAGATTGAACTCTAAATTGCAGCATTTCTTCAATAGATGTCAGCAAATTTGTCAAGTCAAAGTCAGAAAGATTGAGAGTCATCCGTCCGCTCTCTATTTTGGATAAATCTAAAATATCGTTAATCAAGTCTAATAAATGTCTACCGCTACGATTGACAATCTGTAAACGTTCTTGGAGAGAACGAGTCAGATTGCTCTCATAGCTCATCAATTGCGTGAATCCCAAAATTGAGTTGAGGGGGGTGCGGAGTTCGTGGCTCATATTGGCTAGGAAGACAGTCTTGGCTTGGTTTGCTTCATTTGCCTGGTGAAATTCCAACTCAGCTTGTTTGCGATCGCTAATGTCAATTAAATATCCCAAGATTTCTACTGGTGTACCTGAATCATCTCGAATTAGCCTAAGCTGACCCAGCATCCAGCGATAAATCCCATCGGAGCGACGAAAACGGTATTCGTGGAAGTAAAAATCATCAACGAATAGATTTGCTAAGCCATTCAGCACTGGTTCTACATCATCGGGGTGTAAGTGATTCACCCAAAATTTAGAATCTTCTAAAAACTCCCTGCTTTCGTAGCCCAATACATCTTTGATATTTTCGCTGATGAACGTTGCTCCATAATCGCCGGCAGGTTTACTGCTAAAAATGACAACGGGGCTGTAATTTAGAAGAAAGTTGAGGCGATTTGTGGAAGCGTGCAAGGCTTGCTCAGCAAGTTTTAGCTCTGTTGCGTCCTCCTGAACGGCAACATATACAGTTCCGTATTCAGGATGTTCAAACATAGATGTATGAACTCTGCACCAAAAGAGAGTGCCATCTTTCTTTTTATTTTGGGCTTCATATTTCGCTTCCCCGGTCTGTTGAATTTGAGTGACGATATCTAGAACGGTTACATCTGGTGTAATATTTGTATCAACATAATTCAAGACACTAACCGATTGACCTGCAAGTTCGCCATCTGTGTACCCAAACATAGCGTCAAATGTAGGATTTGTGTAGACGATCGTGAGGTCTGAGGCTTTGATTAAACACACTCCTCCTGCCATGTTATTCATGATAATGCTTTGAAGCTCTAGCGTTTTTTGAGCTTCTTTTCTATCGGTAATTTCTTGAATTTGATAAATAAAATGCAGGGGGTTTCCCTCTTCATTTTGTACTAGCGATACATTAAGCAGAATCCAAATAATATGTCCTTGCTTGTGGAAATACCGTTTTTCGAGTTGGTAAGTTGAAATCGTTCCTGCTAATAGCTGAGCTAAATAACTAAGATCCACTTCTAAATCGTCAGGATGGCTAATCTCTTGGAAAGTTAACGCTAACAATTCTTCTGATGAGTAGCCAATAATCTGACATAAGGCAGGATTGACTTTAATCCAGTGCCCATCAAGTGCAACGAGCGCCATCCCGATAGAGGCATCTTCAAAGGCATGGCGAAACTGCTCTTCACTGTTTCGTAAAGCTATCTCAATTTGTTTGCGATCGCTAATATCGCGCAGAATAACAGTAAATACCGTTTCGTCTCCCATTTCCAGCCTAGAAATAGAGGCTTCAGCCGCAAACAGCGTTCCATCTTGACGGCGACCCAAAATCTCGCCTCGTTCTCCCATCCTTCGCGCTCTGCTATAAGAGTGTGCAAATTGTTTGATATGCTGCGAATGTGCATCTCTAAACTGTTTTGGCAGCAGTAAATTCAGTGGCTCGCCTAAAATATCTTCCATTTTATAGCCAAAAATCTTTTCTGCCCCTTGATTAAACAGGGTAATGCGTTGAGCGCGATCGACTGAAATGATTGCATCATTGGCTATTTCTAGAATTCCCGCAAAACGAGCCTGCGACTTTTGTAAAGCATCTGTTCGTTCAGCCACAAGAAATTCTAAAGTTTCGTTAAGTTTTTTAATTTCTTTTTCGGCTTGTTGGCGCTTGTAATCTATCTGGTTCAAAAATTGAGCCGTCGCCAAGATGAGAATTGAGAACGTGAAAACCATAATAGCTGAACGCAATGTATAGCCAAAATTAGCGTTGTACCAGCCTAAATTTTGTCCCTGAAGAGTGAACCAGTTCAGCGTGACAGGAAAGATCGTCCCCCAAGGCAGCAACCACCGAACCATTACTCCGCCGACCTGGGGACTGGTTACCACTTGCATTAATCCTTCCTTGGGGCGGAGCCATAAAATTCCTCCATAGAGGATGAAAAAGGTGAAGATTGTGTTTAGGGGTTGAGTAGTCGTAATTGTCACCAACCGTTCAAAAATATCGACAGTGAATATGTGTCCAAATAAAGCTAGCAGAGAAATTAAAGCTGCAACACTACTAAAAATCTGAGCCAACCAAGTGTGTCGTTGGGAATTTTGCCGTAACAGCAACAATCCTACTCCCATCAACACAAAATTTAGGGCGGTATTTACTCCCATTCTTCCCCGATCGGGAGTCCCTGAAGACACGAAATCTCGGAAAAGCCACTCATTAATACCCAGCTTCCAACCAAAAATATAGTCGCTCAGCGTCAGCATACCGATGAGGATTATCAATCCTGCCATTCCTTGAGCGATGCGATCGTTGAGTCTGGTTCTTTGGTACTGCAACAATCTCAAAGAAACTCCAGCCAGCAAAAAGCAAAATGCCGTGTTTGCTTTCATGGTCGAAGTCATACCGGGAAAACCGCTTTTGAGTGGGGAGATGTCAAATTGCCAACCAAGCAGCACGAGACACCCGATCGCAATGACGAGTAGGCTTGCCATTTGAGAAATGCGCTTGTTCATAAATCGGCTGCTTTGGTTGAAATACTCTTGTTCTGATGTTAGGCGAAGCGAAGAAGGTCAACCACGGGGGGACTGCCCCTAACCGAACTATTCAGATTTTGTAGGGATGCGCCCCCTTGCCACCCCAAGATCTTAGGGATCGCAGGACTTCTTTTTGCGTCAAGTGAGCTTGATAACCTAATAATTCAACTATACTATTTGTGCATATGTTTATAGTCGTCTAGCAAGCAACTATGGAAATCAGTATGATTATCGATAGAACTAGCGATCGGGTTGGCGATCCAGCTACCAACTACCGAGGCAATATTTTAATTGTTGACGATTTGCCTGATAATCTGCGTCTTCTCCGGGATACTTTGATAGCCGAGGGTTATAAAGTTCGCAGTGCTATAACAGGAGCAATGGCTATCCGAGCCGCCCAATCGCCATCGACGGAGCTAATTTTACTCGACATTAAATTGCCCGATTTGGATGGCTATGAAGTTTGTAAACAATTAAAATCTGACCCTCACACCGCAGATATTCCAATAATTTTTTTGAGTGCGCTGAATGAAACTTTTAATAAGGTTCAAGGGCTGGCAGCGGGAGGGGTAGATTATATTGCTAAGCCATTTCAAGTCGAAGAAGTATTAGCTCGTGTCGAAACCCACCTAACTATCGGAAGGCTGCAACAAAGACTCCAAAAGCAGAATTTACTGCTGTTGAAAGAAATTGAAGAACGGCAACGTCTCGAAGAGTCTCTCTTTGCCGAAAAGGAATTGGCTCAAGTAACGCTCCAATCAATTGGCGATGGGGTCATTACTACAGATGCCCAAGGTAATGTCAGATATTTCAATCCTATAGCTGAGCGACTGACAGGCTGGAAGACTCATGAGGTTAAAGGAGTTCCTTTCTCTACAGTGTTCATAATTGTCGATCAAGTAACGCGAGAGCCAGTAGAGAATCCTATAAACAAGGCTCTATTAGAGGAGCGAATTGTGGGCTTAACTAACAATACTATTCTGATTTCCCATGATGGAACCGAGTATCCGATTGCTGACTCGGCAGCACCGATTCGAGACCGCCAAGGTAAAATTGTCGGGGCAGTCATGGTCTTTCATGATGTTACTGAATCGCGCTATCTCACCCGTCAACTCTCTTGGGAAGCCAGTCACGATGCCCTGACAGGGTTAATCAACCGTCGAAGATTTGAGCAGCACCTAGTTGAGGCGATCGCTTCTGTTAAAGATAGCAATCACCAGCACGCTCTGTGTTATTTAGATTTAGATCAGTTCAAAGTCGTTAACGATACCGTAGGTCATATTGCTGGCGATGAGCTGCTGCGCCAAATCACCGCACTTATTCAAAAGGGAGTCCGTGCTAATGATATGCTGGCTCGCTTGGGAGGCGATGAATTTGGTATTTTGCTCTCTCAATGTCCGATCTCTCAAGCAGCTCAGATTGCGGAAAATCTTAAAGACCTAGTGCATCAGTTTCGGTTTATTTGGAATGGCAAAACCTTTATCATCGGAGTCAGCATTGGAGTTGTTGCCATTGACGACACCAGCCAAGATTTGATGGAGCTTCTGGGAGCTGCTGATGCAGCTTGTTATGCCGCCAAAGCCAGAGGGCGCAACTGTGTTCATATTTATAGTCTAGATGATGGCGAACTAATTAAACAACGCGGTGAGAGGCAGTTGGTTTCCAAAATCAGCCGAGCGCTAGAAACAAATCGTTTTTGTCTCTACTACCAAAAGATTGTCTCTATTAAGTCTAAACCATTAGTAGAGCATTATGAGATTTTGATCAGAATGCTGGACGAGAATGGAGAATTAGTATCTCCCAATGCGTTTATTCCTGCGGCCGAGCGTTACGGATTGATAACGGAAATAGATTGCTGGGTAATTGAAAAATTTTTCTCAAACTATCACAATTTGCCGGAAAAAGATCGTGTTAATAAAGGCTTGTATACGATAAATCTTTCAGGAGCTAGTATTAGTAACAATCAGTTTCTGAGGTTTTTAATCGAACAGTTTCCACGCTACCAAGTTCCCCCACAAAGCATTGGTTTTGAAATCACAGAAACCGCAGCTATAGCTAACTTTGAGCAAGCCAGATATTTTATAAGCGAACTTAAAAAAATTGGCTGTCGCTTTGCTTTAGATGATTTTGGGAGTGGATTGAGTTCATTTGCGTATCTGCTCAATTTACCAGTTGATTATCTAAAAATAGATGGTGCTTTTGTCAAGAATATTAATCATAATTTGATTTCTCAAGCGATAGTTGAAGGCTTTAATCGCATTGCCCATTCGATGAATATTGAAACTGTGGCTGAGTTTGTCGAAGACGAGACTATTTTAGAAAAATTGCGGGAGATAGGAGTAGATTATGCTCAGGGTTACGGGATCGCCCGCCCTGTTCCTATTAACTTTAATCGCTAACCGTCCAATTATCTCTATTGTGTGAGTCTGGGATAAAACCTCGATCGCGAGCAAGGCATGGGTATTTTTCGCATCAAGAATATTCCGATATTTTGCTCGATCCTTGAGAAAAATTCGTTGCGGGCGATCGTTAAATCTGATTTTTTTAACAGGTAATGACCAATAAACTAGGTTTATTGCCGATCGCCAATCGGTAGAATGAGGTAGAGCCTGTCGATCGCACTCAGCCAGTGGAGTGATTGCCTCACGGTTGCACCCTGTCAGGAGGCTTCCAACAGTCGATCGCCCGCTGCTACAAGGCTGGCTCAATTTACTATGTCACATTTATATGGAATGTGCTGTAATTGTAAAGGGTTGAGTGTTCTATTAAAAATAGACCGAAAAGTTTGCCATGAAAGCAGTTGCGTTCGATCGCTACGGTTCCGCCGAGGAATTGCAGTACCGAGAATTGGAAAAGCCGATCGCCAAATCCAACGAATTGTTAGTGCGAGTTCGCGCTAGCAGCGTCAATCCCGTAGACTGGAAAATCCGGCAAGGACACCTGCAACTATTGACAGGATTTAACTTTCCTCGAATTGTCGGTTCTGACATATCGGGAGTTGTGCTAGAAGTCGGCAGGGAAGTCACCCAATTTCAACCCGGAGATGAAGTTTATACTTTCTTAAATCCCCTGAATGGCGGTGCTTGTGCCGAATACGCCGCCGTTGCAGAATCGAGTGCGGCAATTAAACCTAAAAACATCACTCATGCAGAAGCAGCAGCAGTACCGATTGCAGGTTTAACTGCTTTGCAAGCGCTCAGAGATTTAGGTCAACTTCAAGCAGGAAACAAAGTATTGATTAACGGCGCTTCCGGCGGAGTCGGCACTTTTGCCGTGCAAGTTGCCAAAGCAATGAACGCGGAAGTAACGGGAGTTTGCAGCGCTAAAAACCGAGAATTTATCAAGAGTTTGGGAGCGGATTGTGTCCTGGATTATGCCGAAATTGACTTTACTCAACAAACCGATAAATATGATATAATTTTAGATGCTGTCGGGACAAGAACATTTGCTGAATGCGAAAAAGTCCTGCAACCAGAGGGAATTTATATCTCGACTTTGCCAAGTTTCGAGAACCTCGCACCGATGTTAACGAGCTGGTTTATATCGGGTAAAAAAGCTAAATTAATTGTTGCCAATGCCAACACCAGCGATTTAGGAAGTTTGCGGGAATTAATAGAATCTGATAAAGTTGAGCCGATTGTCGATCGCACTTACAGCTTACAGGAAGTAGCAGCAGCCCACGCTTACAGCGAAACGGGTCGCGCGGTCGGCAAAATTGCGATCGGGATTGAATAATGAAGGCACTACAAGGATTTTGACACGGCTACACGGATTAATTATGGAGCTTTCCTTCTGCTGCTGAAGTCAGAATGAAGAATGAAGAATGAAGTCGGAGCAATGATGAAATAACTATTCTCAATTTCCTCTTTCCAATTACCAATTACCAATTTCCTCTTTCCAATTACCCCTTACCAATTACCCATTCCCTATGACTGCTCCCTCAAACTTGGAGACACCAGAACAAGGTTCCGACAACAATCTCGAAGCAATTAGCCCGGAAAACAGCATTGCACCAATCGCAGGCGGTGCGATGGGTTCTCGCAACTTAGAAAACGAATTTCTTGACGAACTTCCTGACGAAGTTGAAATGTCTTTATTCGAGCATTTAGAAGAATTGCGTCAGCGAATTTTCTACTCGCTAATTGCAGTAGTAATCGCTGTAATCGGTTGCTTTTTCACAGTTAAACCCATCGTGCAACTGCTCGAAGTACCGGCCGGGCCCGTCAAGTTTCTGCAACTAGCTCCCGGCGAGTATTTCTTTGTTTCTATTGAAGTAGCAGGATACAGCGGTTTGCTCCTCGCCAGTCCGTTTATTTTTTACCAGATAGCGCTGTTTGTTCTCCCAGGCTTGACTCGCAAAGAACGCAGGTTGCTCGGGCCTGTGTTTTTCGGTTCGAGTTTCCTATTTTTGGGTGGGTTAGTATTTGCTTACTTCGCTCTGATTCCGGCGGCGCTCAACTTCTTTGTTAGCTATGGAGCGGATGTTGTAGAGCAGTTGTGGTCGATCGACAAATACTTTAAATTTGTGCTGCTGTTAATGTTCAGCACAGGTTTAGCTTTTCAAATCCCGATTCTCCAAGTATTGCTCGGCGTTTTGGGCATAGCTTCTTCCAACCAAATGCTCTCCGGCTGGCGGTATGTAGTCTTGGGAGCGGCAATTTTGGGAGCGGTGTTAACGCCTTCTACTGACCCTTTAACGCAAAGTCTTTTAGGAGGTGCGGTGCTGAGCTTGTATTTTGGTGGCGTTGGTTTGGTGAAGCTTTTAGGACGGTGATTTCTTAATGATATAAAATAAACACTGTCGAGTTATAAATCCTTGAAAAAATGCGAGAACTTTACCCGCCTAGACAACCTTATAACGAAGGAGAACTCAAAGTTTCTGACCTCCATACCATTCATTTTGAAGAGTCTGGCAACCCAGAGGGAAAACCTATTGTATTGCTACACGGGGGACCAGGAGGTGGATGTCCGCCTTTTTACCGACAATATTTTGACCCGAAAAAATGGCGTTTGGTGATGTTTGACCAACGCGGCTGCGGTCAAAGTAAACCTCATGCAGAATTGCAAGAAAATACCACTTGGGATTTAGTCAACGATATTGAGAAACTTCGAGAATATTTAAATATTCAGCAATGGGTTGTTTTTGGTGGTAGTTGGGGAAGCACTCTATCTTTAGCCTACAGTCAAACCCATCCCGACCGTTGCAAGGGTTTAATCTTGCGGGGCATTTTTATGTTGAGAGAAAAAGAAATTCGCTGGTTTTATCAAGAAGGAGCAAGTTATATTTTCCCGGATGCTTGGGAGGAATATGTTAAACCTATCCCCATAAATGAAAGGGATGATATGCTAACAGCTTATTACCAACGCTTGACGAGTCCAGATGCTCAGATTAGATTAGAAGCGGCTCGTGCTTGGTCAATTTGGGAAGGGAGTACGAGTAGATTGTTTCCAGATTTAGATTTAAAGCAAAGATTTGGAATTGATGCTTTCGCGGAGGCGTTTGCTAGAATTGAGTGCCATTATTTTATCAATAAGGGATTTATTGAGCCGGAAGATAAATTGCTTTTAAATATCGATCGCATTCGCAAGATTCCAGCGGTTATCGTTCAGGGAAGATATGATGTTGTTTGTCCGATGATGTCGGCGTGGGAACTGCATCGTGCTTGGCCTGAAGCTGAGTTCATTGTAGTTGCCGATGCCGGACATTCGATGAGCGAACCGGGAATTCGCACCTGTTTAATGGAGGCAACAGATAAGTTTGCAGGCTGGTAGTAATCCAAATTGCTAATCGTTAATTGCTAATTTTTAATGAGTCCTAAGCTGTTCTACATTTAAATTGTCTGTTAAAAAACAATTCCCCGTCTTGTGGGGAGTAGGGGTTGGGCGTCCCGCCCGCTCTGAATATACAATTTAAATGCGCGACAGCTTATAAATATTTTCCGCCTGATGGTAATTTGTTGCTGAGTATTGGGCGAGCGCTCAATTTTAAGGTTGATAAAAAATATAGAGACGCGATCGCCCGCGCCTCTATATTTACTAAAAGTTAAAATTCAAGACCAAAGTTTTGTCAAAACTTTGACTACATTCGGAACTGTTCTACTTCGGGAGTGTAGCCGATCGGCAAAACGTAATCCAGATTCTCGTGGGGACGAGCAATAATATGATACGATAGCAACTTTCCGCCATCGACCTTTTTAACTGATTCAATCCCAGCAGCAACGGCTGCTTGTACTTCAGAGATATCTCCTCGAACTATAACTGTCCAGTAGGCGCGGGTTATTTTTTCATAGCGAACTAAAGTAACTCGGGCTGCTTTCACCATTGAGTCTGCAACTTCTACGGCAGAGGGAAGTCCTAAGACTTCAACCATTCCAACTGCAACACCCATTACAACATTCTCCTAAATTTCACGGGATATCTGAAACTCATTGTATGTGAAATTGATGACAGAAATTGGTGGCGATGATTTTGGTAAGCTAGAAGTCCGATCGCCCAAAATTAAAAAACCCTCACAAACTGTTGCGGCATTTAAATCCAACAGGAGGGGGCGCACCGGAAAGACCGCCATCCTGACGGTTTCAATCACAACAACTGTATAAATTAGATGCGCGACAGGTTGATTCGTTAACGCCTGCTTGTCGGCCCACAAGTTCGCCGATCGATTTTCGGGACTTTGAGATCGCAAAATCCAGCCGCTGCCGGACACAAAACTTTAGGGAACTCCCCCAGATCCCGGCTGTGGAGTCAATCTAAAATCTAAAATCTAAAATCTAAAATCGACTGACGGATCAAAACTCGTCTAGCAACCACTCCGAGGCTCTTTCACCCAAATCTAACGGAACGCTGACAGCTTTGCCCAAGCGGGGGCGCTCGCGGGTAGTGGCGATATACTGTTTCACCTGTTCGGTGGTCCCCCAAGCGTTGAGGTAATTGGCCACCGCCTCCAAATGCTCGAAATAATCAGCCTCCGTCATCGGAAAAGACGCCTGTTCGAGATACTTCCACATAACTTGGACAAAAATCTTGCCCCGTGTCCGCCGCAATCTGATATCGTAAGATTTTCCCCATTTCTCAAGCAATAGCTGGTGTAAATCCTGACCCGTCATGGTGGCTCCTGAGTTAATTCCTTAAACAATAAAAGACAAAGTTCAAAAAATGTAATAATACTCTAATAAAAGCTGGAAGGCGCATTCTTAAAAGGAATTTTTGCTGCCTAAAATTTGTGCGAGCAGATTAACGGCAATTATCCTCCTTCCTCTGCACGTACAGGTTCGCGCTCCAGCTAACAAACAAACGTAACTTAAAACCGTAAAGGCAGGTCATGGCTCAATCTTCTGCTGGAAATCCCGATGTTCCCGATATGGGGCGTCGCCAATTTATGAATTTGCTAACGTTCGGTACAGTCACAGGTGTGGCACTGGGCGCACTCTATCCCGTTGTCCAGTATTTTGTTCCTCCGTCGAGTGGGGCAGTTGGCGGCGGGGTGACGGCTAAAGATGCCTTGGGCAACGACATCATCGTTAGCAAATATTTGGCATCACACCCTGCGGGCGATCGCACCTTAGCCCAAGGTCTCAAAGGCGACCCCACTTATCTTGTGGTGGAAAAAGACCAATCTCTCGCCGACTACGGCATCAATGCAGTCTGCACTCACTTGGGTTGCGTCGTGCCTTGGAATGTTAGCGAAAACAAGTTTATCTGTCCTTGCCACGGTTCTCAATACAACAATGAGGGCAAAGTGGTGCGCGGCCCCGCGCCTTTGTCTCTGGCGCTGGCCCACGCCACTGTCGTAGATGACAAGATCGCTTTTACAACTTGGAAAGAAACAGATTTCCGCACCGGCGAAGCACCTTGGTGGTCTTAAACTATTTTGGATTTTAGATTTGAGATTTTAGATAGGGGGTGAATGGTGAAAACCACAGATAATTGCATCCCTAAAGCAGTCTAATAATCCAAAATCCAAAATCCAAAATCCAAAATCCAAAATCCAAAATCCAAAATTGTCTGACCTTTGAGATTGAATACTCTAATGCCACAAACTAATTTATCTGCGATATTTCGCCGCAGTGCCAGGACGATCGCGAAAACAGCCTTAATTGCGATCGCAGCCACAGCATTTTTCCTCACCAGCGACATCGCACTTCCCCAAGCAGCATTTGCTTACCCTTTCTGGGCTCAGCAAACAGCACCCGCTACTCCCCGCGAAGCAACAGGTCGCATTGTTTGCGCTAACTGTCACCTCGGTGCAAAACCAACTCAAGTTGAAGTACCGCAATCTGTTTTGCCTGACACGGTGTTTGAAGCTATTGTCAAAGTTCCCTACGATACTAACGTTCAACAAGTTGTCGGCGACGGCAGCAAAGGCGGCTTGAATGTAGGCGCTGTAGTGATGTTGCCCGAGGGTTTCAAGATTGCTCCCGAGGACAGAATTCCCGAAGAAATGAAGGAAAAAGTCGGCGACCTTTACTTCCAACCTTACAGCGAAACCCAAGAAAATATTGTTTTAGTGGGCCCAGTACCGGGAGAACAGTACAAAGAATTGGTATTCCCAGTTTTGTCGCCGAATCCGGCAACTGACAAGTCCGTTCACTACGGCAAATACCAAATTTATGTTGGTGGCAACCGCGGTCGCGGTCAGGTTTATCCTACTGGCGAAAAGAGCAATAATACTGTTTACAATGCTTCGGTAGCTGGCACCATTTCTAAGATAGCTCAACCTGAAGATGGCGGTTATCAAGTGACTATTCAACCTGCCGAAGGTGCAGCGGTTGTTGATACGATTCCGGCAGGCCCAGAACTGATTGTTTCCGAAGGACAAACAGTTGCAGCAGGCGAAATTTTGACGAACAATCCTAATGTGGGCGGCTTCGGTCAAAAAGACGTGGAGATTGTGCTGCAAAGTGCCGATCGCGTTAAAGGATTGATGGCTTTCGTGGCTTTGACCATGCTGGCTCAAATTATGCTGGTTCTCAAGAAGAAACAGGTCGAAAAAGTTCAAGCTGCTGAAATGAATTTCTAAGGGCGGCTGTAATTAGTTGGGTAAGGTGCTCTGTGCACACGCAACTATTAGGTAAGTAGGGCGGGTATTCCCCGCCTTATTGTTTGTTTGATAAATAACAAGTAAAATAATGTTAATTGATGAGAAGATAGTTGAAGTAGGCCCGCTGCAATGGTTTTATCGGGAAACAAATCCGGTTAACGAAACTGAGAAACCGCCCGTACTGCTGCTGCACGGTTTGCCGTCCCAGAGTTTTACCTGGACTGTAATGATGCCGGATTTGGCAGCAAGCGGATTTAGATCGATCGCCCCAGATTGGGTGGGTTACGGGCGATCGACAAAACCAGACAAGCGCGACTTTGCCTACAGTCCCGATGCTTTTGTTGAGGCCCTCGCTGGTTTTATTGAAGCTATAGAATTAGACCGGTTTTACCTTGTTGTCCAAGGATTTTTAGCTTCGGCCGGCATTCAATACGCTTTGCGCAATCCCGATAAAATCGATCGTCTAGCCATCATAAATACGCCAGTTTCAGCAGATATAAAATTGCCGTGGAAAATGCAGCAGTTGGGACTGCCTTTTATTGGCGACATGATGACGCAAGACCCGCTTTTGGTAGACAGAACTCTCGAAGGCGGCAGCCGCCAGACAATATCAGACAAGGATTTAGATGTTTACCGCCGACCGTTTTTGAAGAGTTCGGATGCGGGTCGATCGCTGATGAATACTGTCCGCAATATTCAATTGCCGAAGTCAATGGCAGAAATTGAATCCGGCTTAAAAACATGGACTCGACCAACTTTATTTGTGTGGGGTTTGACAGATCCTTGGCTGAGTGTTGAACCCGCTCAAAAGCTAGTGGGTTCGCTGCAAAATGCAGAGTTAGTCACACTAGAACAAGCGGGGCATTATCCTCAAGAACATTGGTCAGAAAAAGTTGGCGATGCTCTGATAACTTTTCTGCGCCGCCAGGAGGTAAAATAATATTTTGTACATAACTCTCGGTGCTGGGTCAGCGAAGCAAAGCCTTGCCGATCTGGATTCCCAGGCAAAGCCTGAGAACGAGAAATCTAAAATCTAAAATCTAAAATCGATATGACTCGTCCCCGTTCAATTTTTGCCTTGATGATGGCGTTTTTGATGGCATTTCTGGTCAGTTGCAGCAGTGTCGAAGCAAAAGTTCCAACGACTTACACAGCAGCGCAAATCCAGCAAATAGAGCGCTATGTTCCTACTCTGACAGAGTTCCGATCGCGCATGGACAAATTGGGTACCCTAATTCAAAAACGAAATTGGGTTGATACCAGAACTTACATTCACGGGCCTCTAGGCGACTTGCGGAACACCATGAAAACAGTCTCTGCGAGTTTGTTGCCTAGTTCTCAAAAACAAGCTGTTGATTTGACCAAGAGTTTGTTTGCCGATTTGGTTAACATCGATCTTGCTGCTAAAGACCTTGACTATGCAAAAGTCACGGCCAGCTATCAAAAAGCTGTCAATGATTTCGATAGCTTCTTGCAGCTAATTCCTAAAGCTTAATTAGCCTTAACTCACATCTGGCATCCAGAACAGACAAGATGCCTGTTCCACAAAGAAAGAATCAGTTTTCTTGTGGGGCGGGCATCTTGCCCGTCCGAAACAGGTTTATACGGACAAAACCTAGGAAGCAGTTAATCTAAAATCTAAAATCTAAAATCTAAAATTGAATGGTTCGCGTTGCAATTATTGGTTGCGGTATTATTGGGGCGTCGATCGCCTTTGAACTAAGTCAATTTCCCGAACTGAAAGTTACTGTGTTCGACAAACAGCCGCCGGCACAAGGTTCTACTGGCGCTGCACTAGGTGTTTTGATGGGAGTGATCGGCCACAAAACTAAGGGCAGAAATTGGCAGTTGAGGGAAACCAGCCTTCAGCGCTACGAAACTTTGATTCCTGAATTGGAAGCAGTTACGGGGCGAAAAATTCCTTTTAACAAACAGGGAATTTTAATGCTTTGTTCCGAGGGAGAGGATTTAAGTAAGTGGGAAAAATTGATAGCAACTCGCCGATCTCAAGGTTGGCAATTAGAACTTTGGGATGTGGAACGAGTTCGCGATTGCTGCCCTCATCTCTATTTAAACGATCGCATTATTGCTGCGATTTATTCGCCTCAAGACCGGCAAGTCGATCCGGCGGCGCTAACTTTGGCTTTGGTTGATGCTGCAGAACGAAATGGGGTGATTTTTGAGTTTGGGGTGGAAGTTGAAGGAATTACTCAGTTGAATTCTCAGGTGTCTCAGATTCAACTCCCATCTTCCATTGCTGTCAATAAGTCTTGTGGAACAGGCATCTTGCCTGTTGCTGAAAATTTCGATCGACTAATTGTTTGCGCTGGTTTGGGTTCTGCTGCTGTGACTGCATCGTTAAATCAGTTGGTTGACATTCGCCCGGTGTTGGGACAAGCGCTGCATTTGCGATCGGCCAATCCTTTAGGAAACCCAGATTTTAGGCCGGTAATTACTTGCGATGACGTTCACATTGTGCCTTTGGAAAATCAGGAATATTGGGTGGGGGCGACGGTTGAGTTTTCAGAAAATGGCGGGGAAATTCAGGCAAATGCTGATATGTTGGCGCAAGTGATGGCGAGGGCGACATCCCTTTGTCCGGGCTTAGCATTCGCCTCAATCATCAGGAAATGGTCGGGATTGCGCCCGCGGCCGGAAGGGCGGCCGGCCCCAATTATCGAGACGCTTCCCGGTAACGATCGCGTTCTCATCGCCAGCGGTCACTATCGCAACGGTGTTCTGCTGGCCCCTGCAACAGCGCGATCGATTCGAGAAATGATTTTGCAATAGTTAACAAATGTTAATACAATCAAGATAGCCATTCATATCTTACATCAAAAAATGTCTGACAAACCTTTAGGTAAACCCCGCTCATTGTGGCGAGTAATCTTGCTGTCCGCAGTCAGTTTGCTGCTATATTACGGATGGTACAAATGGATTATTCAAGAAGAATTGCGCCGCTATAACGGCAGCGGTTGGTCGGGAACCCTTTGCTTGCTTCCCTTTGTTTTAGGAGTAGCCGTCCCCCAAGCTTTGCGGATATTCGATCCTGACGTTCCCGGATGGTTTGGTTGGTTTTCCCTCCTCGGTATTGCTTGGATTTACATCGTGCAGTTCAAACTTTACAACACAGTTAACGAATTGTACCGCCAAGAAGGAATCAAAGAACCGCTAACAGTTTGGTGGCTTTTTGTACCCGGTTTAAATTTAGTTGTCGGCTTGCGGCAAATTCACTTTTTGAGCCTGTTTTGGGCGAGAAAACAGGGAATAGAAGTTAAGGATAACTTAGCCGAAAGCATTCCTTTCCTCTCAGCTAACGCTTAAGAGTAAACTTTTTACAATGATATCATAAGTTTGTAGGGTGCGTCAGTAATCACAGCTCGATTTTCCAATAATTTAGCTGACTGACGTACCCTACAAGTTTATACTAAGAACAAAAAGCGGTTTGACGCGCGAAGAATTATGGCGGTAAGATGCGCCTCAGCGCACATTAGATAATTAGGTTCTGCATCCACGACTGAATCACCAAAACCGATTCGGCAAATCCGCAAGAATGAGTTTGAGTTCCAGTTCGTTGACCCGCTTAATTGCTTTAGGAATACTTACCCACTGCCGCTTTCTTTTGCTAGCTTCCGGCCAAATTTCCAGAACTGCTTCCACTTGCAGTAGAAATACTCCTACCTGCCAAGTACAGCCGGACTTTTGATACTCGTAAGTTCCTAGCAAATCCGGGAACACTTTACCCAACAAACCTGCTTCTTCCCAAGCTTCCTTGGCGGCGGAATCTTGGGGAGTCATGTCAGGTTCAATTAATCCTTTGGGAATCACCCAGCGCTTGCTAGCGGAAGAAGTAATCAGCATTACTTCAATTTGTCCGTCTTGAATGCGATAGGGAATTACCCCGGATTGATCGACCAATAAAGCGATTTTTATACTCATGATTTCTGCAATATTTCTGGCTGCAAAAGCTGCTGTAACCTCATAAACGGTTTACAACTAAAAAATAAAAACAGCATCCTGATTCTCGATACTTCCCAAGTTGAGATAGCAATAAAGTGGAGAATAAACATATTTGGCTTTTCCTGTCTGTCGAAAATAGGAAATTCCCCTGCACTCCCACTGCACAATAATATTATAATAACCGCGCACAATTCTCTACCGACAAGCAGATAAAAGCCGATCGACAATATCTGCCTTTAGCTGCATCGGTATGCGGTTTTACGCCTAATCTTTCTTCGCCTTAGCCTCCAAATTTTCCATGCAGATAAAAGCCGATCGCCAATATCTGCCTTTATCTGCGCCGGTATGGGGTTTTACGCCTAATCTTTCTTCGCCTTAGCCTCCAAATTTTCCATACGACTCTTCAAATCTTGATTTTCCTTTTTCACCTGGTCTAATTCCTCCCGCAACTGTTTTACCGCAGCATCAGAACCAGCATTTTTCTGCACTCTTTGCACCGCTTCTTCAGCCATGCGGCGGACGCGGCCGTCGGGAGTTTGGTCAGCTAAAGAACGCAAAATGCGAATTGCTTTGCGAGTTTCCATTTGTCCTAATCCCGCTACTACAGAGACTTGAGTCAAGAAAAACGTCTCTTTAGATAATTCTGCCAATCGCTGCAAAATCCGTTCTAAATTGACCTTCGTTTGACCAGTCGAAATTGTGCCCAAAGATCGAATTGCAGCCAAGCGCAAAGCTTGCGGAGTACCGGCGGCTGTGTATTTCAAAATTAGATTCAGCGCATCTTCAGAAGTTTTCATCTGTGCCAAACCGGAAATAGCACCAGATCGCACTACCTCATTCCACCCCTGACGTTCTTTCAGCACGAATTTTAACTCTTTCAGTACCTGTTCGTCCGTCGGTTTTTCGTCGGGGTTAGCCGCTACAATTGATCCCATAGCACTCGCTGCGGCTGCTTCTACGTAATAGCTGGCGTCGCCTTTTTCTAAGATCGATCTCAGCGCTTTAAAAGTTTCGTGAGTTTTGATTTTACCCAGCGCATTCACCACAGCGCGACGAACGCGAGAATCTTTATCTCTCAAACCAGTTACTAAACCTTCAAAAGCTTGGTCGAGTTTAATTTCAACTAACTGACCCGCGACTTCGGCGCGCACGCCCCAGAACGGATCTTTCTTGAGAACTTCTGACAGCGTTTTCACCGCTTCCAGTCCTCCCTTTTTCGCCAAAGCGTGGGCCGCGTAAATCCGGGAAACCGGGTCTGGATCGAACTGCAACTGAGCTTTTAGTTCCGCAACTCCATACTCTAACGCAACAGTTTTTAAGTATTTATTGCCGACATCAAAACTGATAAATGCAGGCTTCTCTTCGAGAGGGAAATAGAAGCTTTGCTCGCGTTCGTAGACTCGCACAGTGAAAGTTTTTAGGTTCGGGGTTGAAGGTACAGAACTGTCATCGTCTGCCTCTTTTTCCGGCTTGTAACCGAAGCCGATCGGAATTTTCAGATCGAATACATCTTTGCTGTTGCCGTTGCCATTTTTACTGTCTTTTACCTGAGTTTGCGTTACAGTCACTTTTGCTAATTTGCTGTCGCCATCCCAGGAATAAGCAACTTTGTAATCTGGATGACCGCCGCGATAAACGTATTGGTCAAACAAAAACATGAGATTGCGACCGGTAGCCTTTTCTATAGCCCTGAGCAAATCGATCGTTTCTACAGTTTTGTGAGCGTTATCCCGCACAAAAGTGTGAATTGCTTTGTAAAATAATTCGTCGCCCAACTCGGCGCGAATCATGTGATAGACGCAAGCGCCTTTTTCGTACAAATGGCGATCGTACAATTCGATTGCTTCGCGGTAAACGTGAGTAACGATCGGGCGGCGGTAGCGGGAACTGTCTTCAGCTAAATAATTGCGGGCTTCATTTAACATATAGTAAGCCGCGTCTTCTTTGCCGTATTCTTTATCAGTCCACAGCACCTCGGAATAAGAAGCCATGCCTTCTTTCAGCCAAGCATGAGACCAATGTTTAATTACTACTAAATCGCCGAACCACTGGTGAGCCAATTCGTGGGCGACTAAGCTTTCAGTACCTCGATTGTCGAGGGCGGCGCGTTCGTCTAGCAAGCACCTATCTGTTAGCAAAGTTGTCGAAGTATTTTCCATACCGCCGAAGATGAAATCATCGACGCAGACTTGAGCGTATTTGGGAAAAGGGTAAGGATAGCCAAATGCTTTAGAGAAGAATTCAATCATTTGAGGCGTTTTGCCCATGCTGCGCTTAGCGTCTGCTTCGCGGCTTTTTTCCACGTAATAATTAACTGGTTTGCCGTTCCATTCGTCTTTAATTTCGGCAAAATCTCCTACTGCTAAGGTCATTAAATACGTCGGGTGTACCTGGGTTTGCGACCAGTGATAAATTTTATCGTCGCCGTCGGTTTTTGTGCTAATTAATTCGCCGTTGGAAATAGCAAATAGTTGTCTCGGAACTTGCACTCGAATTTCCGAAGTTGCCAACTGTCCCGGATAGTCGAAACAGGGAAACCAGAACCGCGAATCTTCATCTTCGCCTTGAGTCCAAACTTGAGTGGGTTTGTCTGGATAGTGTTTGTCCGGGCCGACAAAATAGAGACCGCGCTGGGGTTTTTCGACAGAATATTCGATCGCAATAGTAATTGGTTGGTAAGCTTCTGTTGGTTCGTGCAGGTGAATTTGCAGCACTTCGCCGTCGCTGTCAAAATTTTGATCTGTTTCGCCAATTTTTACCGATTTAATATTGAGGTTTACTGCATCTAATGTTAATTTGTCAATGCCGCTGCGGACTGGATTGAGGCGGATGCTGCAAGTGCCGCGAAAGCTTTGTTTGGGAATATCCAGCACTAAGTCGAGAAAAATATGCTCTACTTGACCGGGGCGATCGGGGTTGTAATGCGGCCGAGCACCGGGCATCTCGAAGGATTTGTGACCGTTTTCAGAATCAAAGTAAGTGTGTGACATTGTGATGGCAAAGTTGTGAATCGATCGGCGATCGCTGGCAGCGCCGATCCGGCTGAACTGCCAGCTTATTATAGAGTAGCGCGTCCTAGTTGCTGTTGTCGCTAACTTGTTAAAAACTCGATCGATCGTTGACGTGATGGAAAATATGATTTTTCGCTACAATATCATCAAGGTTAATGTCTGCAATCATCAGCCTGCAATTGAAATTGAGAGGGAAATCTGTATGACAGCTACACTATCAGTTCCCAGTTCGATCGAATCTTGGCTTGGCGACGAAGCCGAAGGGTTGCTCACCCATCAAGCGAAAGTTTCTAAAGATTTGTTGCACTTGCCGGGTCCGGATTGGGTCGATCGCATTTTTGCTCAAACCGATCGATCTCCCCAAGTTTTGCGATCGCTTCAGCAACTCTATTCTAGCGGACGCTTGGCGAATACCGGCTATTTATCCATCCTGCCCGTAGACCAAGGAATCGAACACTCTGCCGCCGCTTCTTTTGCACCGAATCCCATTTATTTTGACAGCGAAAATATCATTAAATTAGCAATTTCGGCTGGCTGCAACGCTGTCGCGACAACGCTGGGAGTTTTGGGAAGCGTATCTCGCAAATACGCGCACAAAATCCCTTTTATTGTCAAGCTAAATCACAACGAATTGCTGACTTACCCCAATCAATTCGACCAAATAATGTTTGCTTCAGTGGAGCAAGCTTGGAATTTGGGAGCAGTTGCAGTGGGAGCAACAATTTATTTTGGTTCGCCGGAATCGACGAGGCAAATCCAAGAAGTCAGTCAAGCTTTTGCACACGCTCACGAATACGGAATGGCGACAATTTTGTGGTGCTATCTCCGCAACGATATCTTTAAACAAGACAAAGATTATCACGTTGCAGCCGATTTAACCGGGCAAGCAAATCACTTAGGAGTGACAATTCAAGCTGACATTATCAAGCAGAAGTTACCCGAATGCAACAACGGTTATGCAGCAGTTGCTAAAGCCAGCGGCAAGAGTTACGGCAAAACCGACAAGCGGGTTTATTCGGATTTGACAACGGATCACCCGATCGATCTAACTCGCTATCAAGTGCTCAACTGTTATGCGGGAAGGATGGGTTTAATTAACTCCGGGGGTGCTTCCGGGAAAAGCGATTTTGCTGAAGCTATTCGCACCGCAGTAATCAACAAACGCGCTGGCGGCTGCGGCTTAATTTCCGGCCGCAAAACTTTTCAGCGTCCCTTTGAAGAAGGTGTAAAATTGTTCAACGCCATTCAAGACGTTTATTTGTCGCCAGAAATCTCGATCGCCTAAAAATTTACCGCACAGAGATTGACCTCAATATCACAACCTAAACCTAGGGTGCGCTAGGCGCACAAATCCTCGTAAATGTAGGGTGCACAGCGTGCACCTTACGTGATTAAAATTCCTTAATCTAAGTTGCAACTTAGCTGTAGTATTAATACTAGCTGAACATATATACAGACAGAGTATATAATTTAAAAATGCCCCACAGCCTTGTTTTAAACCTGCTGCCAGTTGCACCAATTCCATCCCAGTTTTTAACGGGGCGGCATCTCCACGCTTTTTTTTTGAACCTTGTGAGTGCTGTAGACAGCGATTTGAGCGCGTACCTGCACGACCAATCTCATGAAAAAGCTTTCACTTTAAGCCCTTTTCAAGTAAGCAGAAAAGAGGCTTACAAAAGCAGCGCGCCCCAGCCACAAAAGAGAGTTTTGCCTCCGGCTTCCCGCACAATATCTCCGGCCCTACAGTGGGAACACAAGCAAGCTATTCGGGAAAATACGCCGATTTGGTGGCGAATTTCTCTGCTGGATGACGGTTTGTTCGATCGCCTAACTCTACTTTGGCAACAACTCAATTTCGAGATCCCTTGGCATCTTGGCCCGACTAATATATACATTACTAATATTTTGAGCGAACCGCAATCACACGAGCCTTGGGTGAACTTTTGTACTTACGCCGAATTGTTCGATAGAGCTTCGGAAACTGAGCGGCAAATTGCTTTTAGTTTCTGCACTCCTACTAATTTTCGACAAGGTGTATACGATAGTGCTATGCCCACTCGTGAGAGTATTTTTGGAAGTTTAGCGAATCGCTGGAACAAGTACAGCAGGATTGCGATCGAACCTACTTTTACAGAAGCTATTTTCCCTAGTTTCTTCCATATCCGAACAGAAGTTAGTACCGATTCTCGCAGTAAATTTATTGGCTGCGTCGGCGACATTAGTTACCGAATTATGGGAGATATAGCTCCTACTACTATCAAGCAAATTAACACTTTAGCAGATTTTGCGCTTTACAGCGGCGTCGGGCGAAAGACGCCAATGGGTATGGGAATGACGCGCCGTTTGCAGGATTTTTAATCATTCACTTTTCGGCTGAATTTCACTGACGATTTCATAAACATCAGTGTCTGGAATTTTGGCAAACAAAGGCGTCATTTGTTTCAATATTTCCTGATAAGCTTGGCTTTGATTGGCGGTCATCTCTTCTACGCTTTCCCAAAAAATGATCGCAATACCTTTGTCTGTATTGGGCAATTGCAGCAGGTACGCTCCCTTAAAACCTGTCGCATAAGTTGCAACAGCTTTTTCAAAAAGTTCTTCTGCTGCTTTAAATTTTCCTGGTTTAAATTCGCCAATGGCAACGTAAGCAAACTGATGTCTGAGAAAGTCGAGAAATTCTGACATATCTTTTTCCTCACTTAATACCG
Source organism: Microcoleus sp. F4-D5 (assembly GCF_036704885.1). Taxonomy (NCBI): domain Bacteria; kingdom Bacillati; phylum Cyanobacteriota; class Cyanophyceae; order Oscillatoriales; family Microcoleaceae; genus Microcoleus; species Microcoleus sp. F4-D5. The sequence goes on from NZ_JAUBSX010000022.1 coordinate 38,889, forward strand.
ATACACCAAGTTATATTTTACCCGATCGCCCAAAATTTGTGAACTTCACATTTTGTAGTTTGGCGCTGAGTTCATCGGCGAATTTCTTAATTATACGTAGCTGCGCGCCCAACTCAAATAGAAACTTTTTGAGTCAGGCGGCTGGAAGCTCTATTCAATAAACTGTTGAATCCCAGATTTTAGATTTTCACAACCCTAGGTAGGCTGGAGCGAGTTCGAGCGCTAGTACAAAAGGTAAAGCTGCCGAGCGAGCGAATAAGCGTGAGTAGCTGCGATCGCACGCTTTAAAGTAAAAAGTAGCACGTCGTAAAAAGTGGGTTTTTGCAATAACCCTATTGAAGTTCTTAAAACTCAAATGCCAGAATCATAACATACAAATATAAACAAAGTAAAGAGGAAACTAAAACAAATGAAAAAAATATTAGTCATAGAAGACGACGACTTAACCCGAGAAACCGTATTAGAACTTCTGAAATCGGGAGGTTTTGAAGCTGTCGGGGCCGAAAACGGAGAAGTCGGTATCGAGTTAGCTGCCCAAATTCCCGATTTAATTTTGTCTGATGTCATGATGCCCGAAGTAGACGGTTTAGAAGTTTTAGCGGTTTTGCGATCGCAACCTGCAACCGCCAGCATTCCGTTTATTTTTATGACTGGTTCAGAAATGGAAGGGGTTCTAGAACTTAAAGCAGACGGCTATCTCAAGAAACCTTGCAGCGCCGCAAAAATATTCGGGGCGATCGCCACTCAACTAGAAAAACCGACAATTACCAACCCAAAATATCAAAAAGTACAGGACAATTTTGCACCATCAAATCTCAGCTTGCGGGGCTGGAATCAAAAATTTCGATTTGAGATTGCGTCGCTTTGCTCGCAATAACACGCACAGTAACGTTATGGATACATAAGTTGAGGGAATTTCAAATTGGTTTCAGGCAGAGGTAGCTTAGACTGGGTATGTTGAATTTGGTTAAAAATTTATGAACGCACAACCCAAAGGCCGCCTAGTTTGGAATCATTCTACCCACCTTCCCGGTTTGATACCTATTTTAGAGCGCCTCACCCTAAAAATGGGCATTCAAACCGTTACTCCAGGCGTCATCAGCAAAGTTAAAGGACACATCCCCCGCATGACATTAAGAGTGTCAGTACCGATTCGAGGGGGATTTAAAATCATTGCCAGACAGGGCACAACCGTACAAGAAGTCTTTATATTAACCACTCTCAGTCAAAGGGACTTGGAAGAGACGATCGCCCTAACCCTAGCCAAGTGACAATCTTCGCTTGGCTAGCAAAGCCCGGGATCTAACTGAAGCAGTTTCGTCGCAATCGACAATTTCGTCCAACCTCGCCGAAACTTCCGCTAACCAATCTGGTTTAACAGTCGCATCACCCGCCAAAGCTTCCAAGCCCCCCACTGCTGCGTAGCGAACCACCCATTCCGGGTCACGGGACGCTTGCAGCAGGGTTTTAAGAGCGCGAATTTGAGCATCTAAAACTTGTTCTGCTGGCATCAGTTCCCAGCAAATCGTCCCCAAACCCCTAGCCGCCGCCCGCCGCACGCTCAAAGCAAAGTCATTCGCCGCCGCATCCAGCAAAATCTCCAAACCCCTGGGGTCGCCAATTCCCGCCAAAGCCCGAACAGCCCAAGCTCTCGCTCCGTAATTGTAGCCGTCAAGCTGTTCTAGAAGCGGCAGCACCGCAGGTTCTCCGAGTTGAATTAGCCCATCAACGGCGGCAACAGCAGCCCCTGGGTTGTTATAACCGAGCACTGTAATTAACGTAGGAATTGCTTGTTTTGAGGGAGCCGCCGCGAGTGCTTTGACTGCGTTTAACAAGCCCTCGGAAGAATCTGCTTGTTCGACAGCCTGAATTAGTTCTAATGCCATTTACTTATAAACTGTACCGTGACCATTGTAATTGTAGGTTGGGTCGATCGCGCGATCGACCTTTTGTAGCTTCAACCAGCAACATTCTCATCAAAACAAGTAGTAAAACAGCAGTGCTGTGTCCTAAATGTACTCAAATACAGATATGCGGTAGGGACACAGCACTGCTGTGCCCTGAATGTGTTGTGTCCTGAATATACGGTAGACAATTGAGAATCGCTACAGCAATCCTATTTCAGTTGTGAACTAATTTTTTTTAAAGTAAACTATCCATTAAATCCATAACACGGATAGCATCATCTGACAAAGATAGTGATTCTTGTTGATTGAGGTGATGCTCTAAAACTCCTTTCAGCGCAATCAATTTCATACTATTTTCTGCTAAAGTCTCTGAAATAGCTTGCGCTCCCGGCAAATAGCCGATCGCCCCCAAGTCCATCAAAGCCGATCGCCTCAACTGCAAATTATCCCCATTCAAAGCACTTACCAACCGTTCTCCGTAAACCCGCTCACCAGTTAACTGATACATCGCGCGCGCCGCAGCGTACTGCACCCGCTCCACAGAGTGTTCTAAAAAAGGTGAAATTAGCGGTATTGCTTCTATCGCTTGCAGCGTTCCCAAAGCTTCAATTACCGAGTCGTAAGGCTGCACTAGATGCGATTTTCCCGGCACTCGCACGGCTGCTGCTACACCCCCATCTAAGAGTTCCATTAGCCGTGGAATAGAATCGCGGTCGCCCAGCATTTCTAGAGCTTGAGCTGCCGCTTCCCGCACGTAATAATCCGCGCATTCCAAACAGCGAATCAGCGCCGGCAAGGCTTGTTTATCTCCCAATTTTCCCAGCGCTCGCGCCGCATTTCTCAGTAGGGAATAATCGCCGATTTTGGTTTGTTCTGACTCTTCTTGCAAAGCATCAATAAGAGCTGCAATAACAGCCGGTTCCTTGACTCTAAACCTGCCGACCCACCAAGCCGCGTAATAGCGAAGACTGTAATCTTGGGAGTGGAGATTTGCGATCGCCTGTTCAAGTGTTAAAGACTCGCCGCCAGCTACACCCGCCTGCGGTGAGTCTGATTCGTAATAATCCACAGTCATTAGTTATTAGTTATTAGTTATTCGGCGATTAAAATCGCTGCTACACAGACAAAACCCGCCTGCGCGGGTTGGGGAAACTCTTAGTGCGCGCAGGCGGACTTCATTTGTGCAGTCGCGATTTCAAATTGCCCTTTCTAGCTTGTGCAGGAGCGATTTTAATCGCGCCTGCAACCAAACTATTAGTTATCACCCGATGATTCAGGGGATGATTCAGGTGACGGTTCTGCGATCGCGCTTAAAGGCTGAATGCTGACAATTTTCCCGCCCATGCGAGTAATCCGCTGCATTTCTTGATTCATCCGATTGTAAGGCACGGTGATAAATGTACTCGCGCTCGATCGAATCGAATAATCGATTTTTTCTGTATCATCGCTTTGGCGCAAGCCGACAACTTCATACCGAAAGCAACGACCGGCGGAAGCTGTATTGCCACTTGTTCCTGCTACAATTTGACCAAACATAAGCTAATTGGTAATTGGTAATTAGTCAGTAGTCAGTTGTTAGTTGTTAGTTGTTATTGGTTATTTTTTGGTTCCAATAACCAATAACTAACAACTAAATTGGAGTAATGCTGGCGATTTTCCCGCCCAGGCGCTGAAATTTCTGCATTTGCGAGGACAAATCCTCAACAGGTACGATGAAAGCTTTGCTGCTGCGGCGCACGCTGGGATAGCCGCCCGTGCGAATTCCAGACACTTCCACGCGGAACAGCCGCCCTTCTTTGCCGTAAGCTGCCGCCCCGCCGAAACCGCTGCCGGGAGTCACGTTTCTGGCAGAAGGGCGGTATGCCCAACCTTCGTTACCGCCGGAGGGGCCAACTACAGCCGTAGCGCTGTTTGTCCCGAGTTCTACAGCCAAGCGAGAGTTATTGCCTTCTAGTTGAGATGTATCGCTGTTTGCATAACCGCGATACAGCCGGAACATCCGGGTAAAACCGACGGTTTTTTGCCCCCGCTGAGTATCAAAACCCCGGAAGTAAGGTACAATATTGTCGGCAAAGTTTTCTTGATACTCTACTGAATCGATGTAAGAATCGATATCAGCGTCGTAGCCTTCTGTTTGGTACAAATCTAAGTGATACACGACTTCAGATTCGTCGTATGGAGCGCGACCGAGCAAGTGTTTGTAGTTTAGTTCGATCGTCCGAGTTTGAAAGCTGCTGTATAAAAACTTAGTTTTGTACAGTTCCGATTTTGCCACTGCGCGCACAAATTCTCGCACCGTTAAACTGCCATCTCGCAGCAGAGATTCAGCACTTGTCAGGCGTTCGGATTTCATCAAATAATCGTTGCCCAACAACTGACGGTAAACAGCGCGAATTACTACTTCCACGTCATCTTTGCTGTAGTTAGGGCGCAGTTCTATCTTTGGCGCATCGCTGAGTGCCGATGTTCCCAGTCTGGATGCTGCTGTCGTAATAGCCACCAGATTTTCTCCTAAATTAATTACAAAAATTCTAAGTTTTGTTGCAACTTGAGATTTTTAGGACTAAAGACCATATGTGTCAAAGTAGGCTGCGCACTGCGCACCTTACTTCTACAAATAAATTAGTCCTCATGTGTTAAAGACACTTCAAAAAAACGTTTCGATCGACTTTAAGCAATAGAAATGCTTACCACTTTGCCACCCCGTTTGTTGATTTGCTGCAAGCGGCTGGAAAGTTGCTCGTAAGGCAGGAGATATTCAGTAGTAGTCCGGCGTACTTGGGGGGAAAACTTAGCCGAACCTTGCATGGCGGTGACTCGGTAAAGTTGCCCGCGAGAACCGCCGGAAGCACCTGCCAGAGATTGTCCGCCAGAGGCTGTGTATATCGGCGAAGCCATATTTCTCGCTACTTCCCAAGTCAGCCGTGCTTGGGTTTGGTTTTGCGATCGATCGCTAGAAGCAAAACCCCGGTACAATTGAAACATCCGGTTAAAACCGACTGTTTTTTGACCTCTTTGAGTAGCGAAGCCGCGATAGTAAGGCACTACACTTTCGCCAAAGTTTTCTTGATACTCAATTGAATCAATGTAAGAATTGATTTCAGCTTCGTAGCCTTCTGCATTGTACAAATCTACGTGAAAAGCAATTTCCGACTCGTCGTAAGGAGCCCTGCCCAACAAATGCTTGTAATTAAGCTCGATTAGCCGCGTTTGCGAGTTCGGGTAAAAAAACTTTTTCCGATAAGTTTCCGACTGAGCAATTGACCGCACAAAATCTCTAACTGAAATCTGTCCTTGTATCAGCAGAGATTCAGCACTCGTAACTCGTTCGCTCGACATTAAATACTCGTTCCCGAAAACTTGGCTGTAAGCGGCGCGAATTACTGCTTTTGCATCGTCTTGCGTCCAGTGAGGGCGCAGTTCTACCTGTCCTGATTCTTCAAATGCTTTTATTCCCAACCGTTCTGCTGCACCTAATCCTGCCATCTTTGCTTCTCCCTTTTTGCTTTAAAAACTGAAAACTTGTAAAAAAAGTATTTGCAAAACTAGGCTTCGATCGCAGATGCCCGGAATTGTATACAACCGCTAACACTCAAGCTAACAGCAGCTTACATTTCCGGGCATCACGCAAATCTAGCTCAGGGCGTTGATTGCGTAGTCGAGGTAGGAATTAGCTTCCACTGCGGGGTCGCCGCTCAGGCCGTGGTTGCCTTTGATGTACTTGAGGGCTTCAACGTACCAGCTAGGAGACAGTTCAAATGTCCGGTTGATTTCGTCGATGCCTGCAATCAGGTACTCATCCATCGGGCCGGTGCCGCCTGCAACTAAGCAGTAGGTTACCATGCGCAGGTAGTAGCCGATGTCGCGGGCGCACTTTGCTTTACCGGTTGGGGTAGAAGCGTAGTTGGGGCCTTGCATTTGTTGGGTGTACGGGAATTTGTTGTACACTGCTTGGGCTGCACCGTCGATCAAGCGCTGAGAGTTGGCTGTCAAAGCTTTAGCTGCTTCTAAGCTGGCTGCTGCTTGGCGGAAACGACCGAAAGCTGTTTGAATTTCGGTGCTGCTCAAGAAGCGACCTTGAGAATCTGCTGCTGTGACTGCTTCGGTCAACGGGGTTTTCATTTTTTTGCTTTCTCCCTAATGTTTGTGATTTTTTGTACGAATTGTGGAACTTGTTAAAGCCCGATCGCTCGCGCTTTACAGATTTGGTTGCACAGGCTGGAGTTTAGCCTACTGCAGAAGCGGCGCGATCGAAGTAGCTGCCGACTTCAGACATCAGGGAGGTACAATCTCCGCGAGTTACGCCGTTGGGGTCGTTAGCGATCGCCAAAGCTGCTTCTTTCATTTTTTGAACGCCGGTTGCTACAGAAGCGCCGGGAGTTCCCAATGCCAAGTAGGTTTCGCGCAGGCCGTTCAAGCAACGGTCGTCGAGTACGCTGGCGTCGCCTGCGAAAATCGCATAGGTGACGTAGCGCAAGATGATTTCCATGTCGCGCAAGCAAGCTGCCATGCGGCGGCTGGTGTAAGCGTTGCCACCGGGGGCGATCAGTTGGGGCTGCTCGGCAAACAAAGAGCGAGCTGCATTGGCAACAATGCTGGAAGCGTTGCTGGTGATGCGGTTGACTGTATCCATGCGCTTGTTGCTTTCTGCAACCATTTGGCTGAGGGCATCCAATTGACCAGCAGCCAAAAATTCGCCGCGGGCGTCTGCTTGGGAAACCACTTTTGTAAATGCGTCAAACATGAAAGAACTCTCCTACTTGAGTTAATTGAGTTTGGTTGCGGTATAAAACCGTTAAGTTAAATTTGTTCAGGTTTTTAAACCTGCAAGGGTTGAAGCTTGACGCCAGCTACTGCGCTGGCCGGCTCGTTCTCTCCCTTTCCGCTACCTGTAATATTGTTACATTGCAACGGACGTTTAACAAACCTTAGAAAATTTTACACCTTTTATGAGATTCGACAAACCTTGTTAATCAGTGTTTTTGTTAACTTTAGCCTGTCGTTTCAACCCTCTGATAACCTTTATACAACGCTCGCCCGCCTTTGTTTATTACAAATTATTACAAAACCTTATCTCTCTTAGAAGGTAAATCTGGGTGGGGCGAAGGCGGCAAATTCTACTTCCTGCGGTAGATGCGCTGTTGCCGCAACCAACAAGCAGTCTGGTTCTGTAGCCGTTGCTTTGGAGGTGGGGCCGCCCCGAACCCTCGCGTCGATCGCCTCTTTTGGCTTTCCCGCAGAAAAATCAATTGTTAAAAAGAGTTAAGCAAATTAAAGTTTTGCTAAAACAAGGCGTTGGGAATAGCGAAAAAAGCAAAAATTATGCTCAATCCAGGATGCAGGCAGAATTAGGTGAGTAAAATCCCATAAATTGTGACCCCGATCGCCACAGCCACAGCTTTTGCCGAAAATATCGCCATTTAAAAGACTAAACTCAGCCGTTGGGCTTTGGGTAAAAGCCGAAGAAATTGCTAATTTTTAGTTAAGGTGGATAAGTGCTATCAGCGGTAGGTCTACAAGCGGTGCGATCGAACCGCCAGATGCAGTGAAGTTGAAAGCTTCCTGCTTCCCGGGCATCGAACCGCCCCATACGAGTCCTAAGTGAAACAGTTTTTTATTCAAAACTCAAAATTAAAAACTCTCTCACTGCCATCAGCCACACGGATCGGCTGTAGCTGTCCGGCCGCAACCACCTTTATGCCCCATGCTCGATCGTAATTTATGTCTTCAACTTCTCCCTCTTCTTGGCACACCGTAGCAATTGACAAAACTCTCAAGCAGTTAAGCAGCAACAAAGACGCTGGATTGAGCAGCCAACAGGTGTCAGAACGCTTGCAGCAATACGGCCCCAACGAACTAGAAGAAACCGGAGGCCGCAGTCCGTGGTCGATTTTTGTCGATCAGTTCACCAACATCATGTTGTTGATGCTGATGGGTGTGGCCGTGATTTCGGCTTTTTTGGACATCCAGTCGAATACTTTTCCCAAAGATGCGATCGCCATTTTTGCGATCGTCATACTCAACGGCATTCTCGGCTATTTCCAAGAGCAAAGTGCTGAAAAAGCCCTCGCAGCCCTCAAAAACCTCGCTTCCCCACTAGTCAGAGTCCTGCGGGACGGCAAAACTTCGGAAATAGCAGCCAAGGAACTCGTACCAGGAGACGTGATGCTGTTGGAGGCTGGGGTAAAAATAGCAGCAGACGGACGCTTGATCGAAGCTTCCAACTTGCAAGTCAGAGAATCTGCTTTGACAGGAGAAGCTTTAGCAGTTACCAAGCAAGCGGATCAAGAACTTCCAGAAGATGCTTCCTTGGGCGATCGGCTCAACCTGATTTTTCAAGGCACAGAAGTTGTTCAGGGACGGGCAAAGGCGATCGTCACCAACACCGGAATGCAAACGGAATTGGGCAAAATTGCCGCCATGCTTCAGTCAGTAGAAAGCGAACCGACTCCCCTGCAACAGCGGATGGGCCAGTTGGGAAATGTTCTAGTCTCCGGTGCCCTAGCCTTAGTGGCAATTGTCGTCATCGGCGGGATGATTACCTTCAAAAACGGCGGCATCGGGTTCGATACCAGCAGGTTTCCAGAACTGTTAAAAGTTTCTCTCAGTATGGCTGTGGCTGTGGTTCCCGAAGGACTAGCCGCAGTCGTGACAGTTACTCTGGCACTCGGAACTAGGCGGATGGTGAAACGAAACGCCCTGATTCGCAAACTTCCTGCTGTGGAAACTTTGGGATCTGTTACTACCATTTGTTCAGACAAAACAGGTACTCTGACTCAAAATAAAATGGTAGTTCAGCTAGTGTCTACGGGCGACTGCAATGTCGGCATTGGAGGCGACGGCTATGCTCCGATCGGAGATTTTACCGATCTCCATACATCAGCCCAAATTAATAATTTAGAGGAATATCCAGAACTCGAATCTTTATTAATTGCCTGTGCAGTTTGCAACGACGCGATATTGCAACAAGAACAGCAAGAATGGAAGATTTTGGGCGACCCCACGGAGGGAGCTCTGCTTTCTTTAGCTGCAAAAGCAGGTATTTATAAGGAAAAACAGTCTCAATTGCTGCAGCGGACGGCGGAATTTCCTTTTTCTTCCGAACGCAAGCGGATGAGCGTGATTTGCGAAGTGCCGGGCCGATCGGGAAATTCGGGATTTCCCGCAGCAGAAGGACAGCAGCCGAATTATTTGATGCTGACCAAAGGTTCTCCAGAGTTGACTTTAGAGCGCTGCAAAGGCATTGTTGTCGGCGATCGAGTACAACCTTTAAATCAGGAAATGCGCGATCGCATCCTCGCGGAAAACAACAACATGGCAAGCCGCGGTTTGCGAGTTCTAGGGTTTGCCTACAAACTCTGGGAAAACTTGCCGCCCGAAGGTTCTGACGAAACCAGCGAACAAGACATGATTTGGCTGGGACTCGTCAGTATGCTGGACGCCCCGCGCCCGGAAGTGCGGGAAGCAGTGAAGAAGTGCCGCGATGCAGGCATTCGGGTGGTGATGATTACAGGAGACCACCAGTTGACAGCAAAGGCGATCGCCTACGATTTAGGTATTGCTAGAGAGGGCGATCGAGTTCTCACCGGTCAAGAATTAGAAAAGCTCAGCCAAGAAGAACTCCAACAGCGCGTCGAACACGTTAGCGTTTACGCCCGCGTCTCTCCCGAACACAAATTGCGCATTGTCCAAGGTTTGCAAAGTTCGGGCAAATTTGTAGCGATGACCGGCGACGGCGTTAACGACGCTCCCGCCTTGAAACAAGCCGATATCGGCATCGCAATGGGGATTACCGGCACCGATGTCAGCAAAGAAGCTAGCGATATGGTGCTCCTCGACGACAACTTCGCAACAATAGTTGCGGCGGCTGAAGAAGGGCGAGTGGTTTATACCAACATTCGCCGCTTTATTAAATACATTTTGGGCAGCAACATCGGCGAAGTTTTGACAATTGCCGCCGCACCTTTAATGGGTTTGGGAGGAGTCCCGCTGACGCCGCTGCAAATTTTGTGGATGAACTTAGTAACAGATGGCGTTCCCGCTTTGGCCTTGGCCGTGGAACCGGCGGAACCGAACGTGATGAAAAAGCCTCCTTTCAGTCCGCGAGAAAGTATTTTTGCGCGGGGTTTGGGTTCTTATATGATTCGCATCGGGATTATTTTTGCAATTTTGACGATCGCAATGATGTCCTGGGCTTACGGATATACTCATGCTCCCGGCCACGGCAATCCAGATGCTTGGAAAACAATGGTGTTTACAACTCTTTGTTTGGCGCAAATGGGCCACGCGATCGCCATTCGGTCTAACACTCAGCTAACTATCGAGTTAAATCCCTTCACTAATCTTTTTGTGTGGGGAGCTGTAATTGTTACTACTGCTTTGCAATTGATGCTGATTTACGTTCCGCCGCTGAGAACATTTTTTGGCACTCATTATTTAACGGCGTTTGAGTTGCTGGTTTGCTTCGGCTTTAGTGCGCTCATGTTTGTCTGGATTGAAATGGAAAAACTGTTCGTGCGCTTTTACAAAACTCGAAAATAGTGTTAACGGCTGACGGATAATGAGCGATGTTTCATTATTCGTTATACCGCTGGCATTGGCGCAATTCTCAACATTCGCCAGGGGCTCAAAACCCCTGGATAGCAGCGAAAGTCATTGGATGAAGACTAAATAGATTGTGTGTCAAAATAAAATATTTATTACTTAGTTATAATGTGATTGCGAGCGCAGCGCTCCCCGAAAATCGCAATCGCAAACGCTCGCGGTTGCAAGCCTTTAAGGTGCGCCGACCCCTGCACCATACGGTGACTGTATTATCAATTATCAATTACCAATTACCAATTACTAATTACTATTTACCGATTACAGATTACTAATATTATGTATTTGAAAACGCTGCACCTACGGCAGTTTCGGAACTACTTCGATCAAAAGGTAGCGTTTGACGCTCCCAAAACCATTTTAGTAGGAAACAACGCTCAAGGAAAATCTAACTTGTTAGAAGCGGTAGAGTTGCTTTCTACATTAAAAAGCCACAGAGTAGGGCGCGATCGCGATTTAATACTCGACTCAAAGCCTAGCGGGCAAATTGATGCTACACTCGAACGCCAAACCGGAGCAATCGACTTAGCTTTAACTCTTCGCTCTGCGGCGCGTCGGACACTGAAGCTCAACGGTGAACCGCTGCGCCGCCATTTAGATTTTTTGAGCATTTTAAATGTAGTGCAATTTTCTTGTTTGGATTTGGACTTAGTGCGCGGCGGACCCGAAGGAAGGCGCAATTGGATCGATCGCCTAGTCATTCAGTTAGAACCGATTTACGCTCACATTTTGCAGCAGTACAACCAAATTTTGCGCCAGCGAAACGCTCTGTTGAAACGTTCTAAAGAAATCAGGAAAGCGGAATTTTCCGAAAATATTGACAAAATGCGCTCTATGGAATATGAAAATCCCGAACAAGAAAATAGAAAAGAATTCCCCATTCCCCATGAACCATTCCCCATGAACCATTCCCCATTCCCCATTCCTAGTTCAGAATTAGCTTTGTGGGACGCGCAGTTGGCGACAGCGGGAGCTCGCGTGATCCGCAGGCGCGATCGAATTTTGGAGCGATTGATGCCTTTAGCTCGAAATTGGCACCGTTCAATTAGCGGTTCCACAGAAGTTTTAGATGTGAAATACGATGCTAATATTGAAGTAGGTGCAGAATTAATCGCTAAAGACAATCTCGAAGGGGTGCGGCAAGCATTTTTAGAGAAAATTCAAAAAAGGGCGATCGCAGAACAGTTTCAAGGAACCACTTTAGTCGGCCCCCACCGCGACGATATTACATTTACAATTAACAGTACCCCAGCTCGTCAATACGCATCCCAAGGCCAGCAGCGAACTCTGGTATTAGCATTAAAATTAGCCGAATTGCAGCTTATTGAAGAAGTCGTCGGCGAAGCGCCTTTACTGTTGCTCGACGACGTACTTGCAGAACTAGATCTGAGCCGCCAAAATCAACTTTTAGAAACAATTCAAGAACGATTTCAAACTCTGATTACTACAACTCACCTAGGCGCTTTTGATGCTCAGTGGCTGCGACAAACCCAAATTCTCTCCGTCGTTGCCGGACAAATCAATCGATTTTAGATTTGAGATTTTAGATTTTGGATTGACAAATTTTGTGTTTCATGGTAAAGGTACAAAAAAATTGAAAATTTGGCATTATTAGCTGAATTCGAGATAGGATAAAGGTTAATTTTGATTGCCGCTTTCGCTGCCATTTTCCTAAACCTTATGAAGCATTACATTTCCCGTCTGTTAGCCCTGGTATTAGTTGTTGTCATCGGCATAGCAGGCTGTACCAATGTTCCGGCAACTCTGAGTGGAGATTACGGTCAAGATACATTAGCATTAGTGAAGAGCTTGAGAACAGCGCTCACTTTGCCAGAGGGCACGCCGGAAAAAGCAGCCGCTCAAGCCAAGGCTCGCACAAGCATCAACGATTTTTTTGCTGCCTACCGCCGCGATCCCGCTCTTACTAAGCTGGCATCTTTCACGACAATGCGCACGGCATTAAACTCTTTGGCAGGACATTACAGTTCCTATCCAAACCGTCCCGTTCCTGAAAAGTTGAAAAAGCGTCTTGAGTCAGAATTTCAGCAGGTTGAAGCTGCTCTCAACAGAGAATCTTAATCTCAAAATTTAGGGATCGAGATAATTTTAAAGATTCATCTTTCACCCTTGACAGTTGAGTGTTAACAATTTTTAGTAGAAATATCAACTGCTTTTAGCGCCCACTGTACCCAGGCGCTTTTTTATGCAGAATTTAGTGAAAAGATACTGAAATATTCAACTGGATATGATTTCAAGTTCGGGCCTTTTACCCATTTTACTCTTTAGTATGCTGTGGAGGGACTTCGTTTGTACAGTAGCGGTTTTAAGCGGCGAGTGTTATCTTGCCTGCCGTTATTCGATCGCACATGATATAAATAGTCGCCAGACAGAATTTGCATTGTGCGATCGACTTGTGCCATAACTAGGTCAACCGAAAAAAGTAGAAAATTTGTAGCTGCTTGTTGAGCGCGATCGCATTTTTGCGCTCGCCACCCAATTTAAACCAGAAAACCCCATTCAATTCTCCCATGAAAATTGCACCAACTCGCATCGCGAATTTTCAACACCAGCGACGCTTTTTCAGTGCGGTAACTGCTGTTTTAACCAGTAGCTTCATCAGCCAGCTTGTTTGGCCGTTTATCGGAAATCAACCAGCTTTGGCCCAAACATCAGCCTATTGCCAATTATCCCAAGAACAGGTCAATCAAAAAGAAGACTTGCGCCGCGCCGCGCTGTCGGGAAAACGGGAATCTCAGCAAGCATATTTTGCTGTTTTGAACAAACACGCGCGGGAAATAGCAGAATGCCGCCAAAAAACTTGGCCCGAAACCCAAGCAATTTGGCTGCGTTTGTATCCCTGCGATGTCAGACCCGGAGAACTCGATCGAGTATTAGACAAAGTTGTGAATAAAGGCTACAACCAAGTCTATGTCGAAGTGTTTTACGATGGTCAAGTGCTGCTCCCAGCAGCCGACAATCCAACGGCTTGGCCTTCTGTTGTGAGAAATCGCGGTTACGAGAAATACGATTTGTTAGAAAAGGCGATCGCCAAAGGCAAACAACGAGGTTTAAAAGTTTACGCCTGGTTATTTACAATGAACTTTGGCTATACCTATTCTCAGCGTCCCGACAGACAGCAAACCCTCGCTATCAACGGTAAAAATCAGACAAGTTTAACAGTAAGCGAATACGCAGCAATTAACGAGGACTTCGGAGAAGTTCCGGGCAATCAAGCCTTTATCGATCCGTACAACCCGCAAGCACGGCAAGACTATACTTTGTTAGTAAATCAAATAGTCAAGCGCAAGCCGCAAGGAATGTTATTCGACTACATTCGCTATCTAAGGGGCATCGGACCCGCTTCAGTTGCTACCAAAGTTCAAGACTTGTGGATTTACGGCCCAGCATCGCAGCAAGTTCTGTTGCAGCGGGCTAACAATCAGCAAGGGCGAGATTTAATTCAGCGATATTTGACTAAGGGATTTATCAATCCTAATGACGTTCAAGCAGTAGTCAAACAGTATCCAACTGAGCAAGAACCTCTTTGGCAGGGTCGAATTCCGCAGGCGATGTCAGTAGCAACTACAGCTTCTAGAAGTCAGAATGCCGCATCCAGATCTGCCTCAACAAATCCCGCCGCTAACAAGCCAAACCCTGCAACTCCCACACCAAAACCGACACCACGACTTCCCGATACCGGCACTCTGCAAAAAGACCTGTGGAAACTGAGCGTTGCTCACGCAGTCCAAGGGATTTTAGAGTTTTTTGGCATAGCAATTCAACCAGCTCAAAGGATGGGAATTCCTGTAGGAGCAGTGTTTTTTCCCACTGCAAATCAAGCGATAAATCAAGGGGGATATGATTCGAGATTGCAGCCTTGGGACAATTTTCCGGCTGCTGTGGAATTTCACGCCATGTCTTACGGAAATTGCGGGGATGTAAGCTGCATTGTGCCACAGGTGCAGCGCACTGTGAGTTTAGCGCCTGCGGGAGCAAAAATCATTCCTGCCATTGCTGGAGATTGGGGAAAACCTCTCAAAAATCGGCCGTCTTTGGAGATTCAAATGCGGGCAATTCGCTCGGCGACTCCGCAAATTAATGCGGTGAGTCATTTTGCTTTTGGGTGGCAAGAACCGGAGGATGAAAGGGCGCGGCAAACTTGCCGATTGTAGATATATTCCTGGACGCAAAGGGTGTCATCACCTTGTTTTACGGTCGTCGCAAGAGCATGAAAGGGTAGACTTTTGAGCAATAAACCGGGTTTTTTTATCGGAATCAGCGGCGAATCACGATTGATTTGCCTAAGAAAACCCGGTTTTTGCCTAAGTCTTGCTGGAGTACGATCGACCTTTTGAAAAAAAAATAATTTACCAAACTTTGAAGCTGGCAGAACAATCAGGCATAATGAGATTGTTCAAAATAAATCCTATAACTGATGAGTCCCAAAGGCAATAAAAAACGGGTTATTAAAACCGTTATATTTATCGGATTGACCCTCACAATTTCTCTGTTGTCGGAAAACAAAAAAACCGCCAATTCAAATCCGCTAATACCGATCGCACCCGTTGAAAATCCCCCGCCAAACCTCCTGAAACCCCCAAAACTCAAAACACCCCCTTCTCCCCCCGCAACTCCCTCTCCCAAACCTCCCGAACAACCTTTAGTCTTCGCACCGCCGGCGCAATTTCGCAGCCAAATTGTTTATAAAGCCAGTATTAACAACTCAAAAGTTATCGCCCTGACATTTGACGATGGCCCTTCGCCTGAAACTTTGAAAATATTAGAAGTTTTGCACAAACATAACGCAGTAGCTACATTTTTCTGCTTGGGTGCAAATTTGCGGGAGTATCCAGAAATTGCGAAAAGAATTGTGCAAAGGGGAAATGCGATCGGCAATCATACTTGGCATCACTATTCTCACAATGTTACCGAAAAAACAGCATCAGATGAAATAGATAATACTGGCGTTCATATTTATCGATCGACAGGGGCCAAAAGTTTCTTGTTTCGCCCCCCGGGCGGGCGCTTAAATAACGGTTTGGCAGATTACGCTAAAAAGAAAAATTATGTAGTGGTGATGTGGTCGATCGACCCTAAAGACTTTCTGCAACCTCCGGCCGCTGCGATCGCCCGTAGCGTGCTATCCCAAGCTTCAACGGGGGCGATCGTCTTGTTGCACGACGGCGGCGGAAATCGCCAGCAAACAGTCGAGGCGCTATCTGCAATTATTCCCAAACTCAAACAGCAGGGATATCGTTTTGTAACCGTGCCGCAATTGCTGCAAATGCAAGCAGCACAAAAACAGTGAATTGCCGATCGCAAATCCCCATAAACAAACATCTGGGCCAAATCTGCTCGATCTGCATTTCATCTGCGTTCATCCCCGTTCATCTGCAGTCATCTGCGGTCAAAAATCCCAAGAATGCTAAACTTATTAATAACCATAAAACCCTTTATTAATAATCATAATGCAAAAACTTATATCAAGAGATATCAACCTCCGCTATCTAATCGACAACTTCGGTTTACAGCGAGTTCGCACCAGCGAATTTTTCCGAGAATGGCAAGAAAACTTACCCGAAGTAACAGACGCAGAAAAACAATTACTCGATCGCGTTCAAGACATATACTTCAACTTGGTAGATAACCCGCCTGTATTGGAAAATGCAGTCAAGCTAACAATCATCAGCCCCATTTTGTTTATTGCCGGTCTGTATGAGTCTCCTTTTCAAGTCAAGGCCGAAAAGTCGATCGCCATTCAAGAGGAAGACGAAGGCAGAATCATCGAAGGCAGAATAGATATCCTAATTATGAAAGCAAACTTGTGGGTGACAGTAATTGAATCCAAACAACTTTCGTTTTCAACTGACGAAGCACTTGCCCAACTCCTGACATATATGCTGGCATATCCGAACCCAGAAAATCCTACTTTTGGGATGATTGCCACAGGTGCTAACTTCTCTTTTGTCAAGTTAGTTAGAGGCGAAACTCCCCAGTATGCGCGATCGGCGGAATTTGTTATTTCCAATCCCGGCAATGAATTGTACCGCGTTTTGCAGATTTTAAAACGCCTGAGTCAACTGCCAGACTAGCAATAAAAGCCATTTTGAGTTATCTTTCAAAGCAGACAATATCTAATATCTCAAATTTCAAACTGATGCGAGCATGGTAAATTACTCTATAGTCGGCGCTGTGGCAATAGGTTCTGTCTGCTGGGCAGAAATAATACGAGACTTTTATCACGTCGTGTCCCATTATTGGGCACCCCTGCAAAAGCTGCACTCTTGGCATCACCGCGTTTTCCGCCCGAATTTGACCCCCGTCAGCGAGACAATTTACAAGCAAGCACACTGGCGTCACGACGTGCCCGAAGCTGCGGCGATGATGGTTTTGGGCTTGTTGCTGTGGGTTGTAGCTTATTTTTGGCTGCCGGAATATCACTGGGGCGCAGCAGCGGGTTGTATTTATACTTTAGGCTTTTTGTTGAGCGCGATCGCCCGCGGGTGCGGCATCAAAGGTGCAGACAAATTAACCGACATCACCCACCAACCGGGAGACTTCCTGACTCCCCCTGGCAAGTGGTTAGTTAATAAACCTTATCACTGGCGGCATCACTTCGACAATCAAAATGCTTACTATTGCGGTACTTTCACCTTAATAGATAAACTTATGGGTACAGCACTTTCTCTCAAAGGCAAAACTGTAGCCGTCACCGGTGCATCCGGAACTTTAGGGCGATCGCTTCTCAAACACCTGCACAAAGCTGGTGCAAAAGTTATCGCCCTCTCATCGGGAAATGAGGAAATTACTTTGAATGTAGAGGGCGAAAATTTACCTGTAAAAACCGTAACTTGGCAAACTGGTCAAGAGGCAGACTTAGCCCTATTGTTAGAAAAAATCGATATTCTCGTCATCAATCACGGGATTAACGTACACGGAGAAAGAACAGGAGAGGCGATCGCAAACTCATACGAAATTAACACTTTTTCCGCGTGGCGGCTGATGGAACTCTTTTTCTTAACAGTCCGCACTAACGAAAACATCGCTTGCAAAGAAGTCTGGATCAACACTTCCGAAGCAGAAGTAATTCCCGCTGTCAGCCCCCTCTACGAACTCAGCAAGCGCGCCCTGGGAGATTTAGTCACCCTGCGCCGGCTGGACGCGCCCTGCATCGTTCGCAAACTGATTTTAGGGCCGTTTAAAAGCAACTTAAACCCGATCGGCATTATGTCTCCCGACTGGGTAGCGCAGCAAATTGTCAAACAAGCTAAAGCCGATGTTCGCAATATCATCGTCACAATTAATCCTTTGACATTTATAGTTTTTCCAGTCAAAGAATTTTTTGTTTCTCTTTACTTCCAAATCTTCAGCCGGAAAGCGGTTTCAGAGATTAAAGAATCGGCGGCATCGAAAAAATCTAGTGCGGAAGCAAAAATTAATTGACAAACAAGAAACCCGGTTTTTTATTAGATAAACCGGGTTTCTAACTTGGGATGTAATACCAAATTCGGCTTTAATACCCCTTTTATTCTTTAGTCGCTCTCTGCTGTGACCAAAGTTTGTATAGGATTGGTGTCAAATGCCGAGTCTTGCTTAATTACTAACCTCAGCCATTTCAATCACGCGACCGTCGTAATCCTTGACCAAAAAGTTTAGCGGCTTTTCCCGGCGAATTTTATAACTAATGCCGCGAGTTTGTACCCTCATCAATAGCTGATCCAAACAATCGCGATCGAAACAAACGTGACGCGGGCGATTTTTTTCCCCTACACCGGCCCCGCTAATAATGTGCAGTTGGGTATTTTTCATCAACTGATACCACAAACCCTCGGGACTCCCCATTGTTTGAGAGGTCGTTGCCCTCCCGACATTCGGCGACAAATACAGCGGATCGATACCAGTTGTCCCCAAAGTTTGCTCGTAATTGTAGTAGTAGTGCAGCGGCACTTCTGCTACGGGCAGGTTTAGCATACCTTCATAGAACTCCCTCGCTTGGCCGAGATCCGATACCATCACCGTGTGTACCTTCGGAGCACTGGTGAGAAACATCCACATCGCCCCCGCATAGGCGGCCAGCAGCATTACCATAATCCCTTGAGTCGAAAACAAGCTGTCCAGGGGCAGGGACGGCAAAAAAGAGCTCAAGTACAAAGGCCGAAGTCCAAAAGCAATAAAACTAACTGCTAGAGTCATGAATTATAAGAAAGGGTAAACAACGAAATTTATCAAGATTGCAGTCGCGATCGCCCGCGAGACTTAAACTATTAGCTTAGCCATCTATGTTAGCAAAAACTAGCGGTTAGGCCTTACCCGATGAAAGTCTTTGTCTACGGCACTCTCAAACCCGGGGAGTCCAACTACCTCCGCTACTGCGAAGGAAAAGTTGTGGATGCTTGCCCCGCGATCGCCCGCGGTCAACTTTTTGCCCTGCCGATCGGTTATCCTGCGATGGTGGCCGGAGATGGCACAGTCTGCGGTTTTCTCCTCTGTTTCGCAAACCCGGCTATTTTGGACGATTTAGACCGATTGGAAGATTATCATCCCCTGCGGGAACCGACACAAAACGAATATCAGCGGCAGGAAATCGAAATCTTCGATCGACATCTCAAACCTTTAGGCACAGCTTGGGCTTACTTCATGTTACCCGATCGCGTTCGTTCCCTAGGAGGCATCTGGCTGCCCCACGGCAGGTGGGAAAATCGGTTTTTCG
This sequence comes from Microcoleus sp. F4-D5, assembly GCF_036704885.1. NCBI lineage: Bacteria > Bacillati > Cyanobacteriota > Cyanophyceae > Oscillatoriales > Microcoleaceae > Microcoleus > Microcoleus sp. F4-D5. The sequence continues at coordinate 58,107 of NZ_JAUBSX010000022.1, forward strand.
CCAAATAAAGTGGTTAATGCCGATGAGCTTAGTAAATTGCCATTGCAGTGCGATCGGATCGAACCTGTAACCGTAACCCCGAATAGTTTTAATAAACTGCGACCCAGTAGCATCAACTTCAATCATTTTCTTGCGAATCTGACCGATATGTACGGTAACAACTTTCTCTTCTCCTGTGTCGTCGCAGTTCCACCCCCAGATTTTTTCGATTAGCTGTTGGCGACTCCAAGATTGACCGGAATGACTGGCCAAAAAATACAAGATATTAAATTCCAAGGCTGTTAACTTGATAATGCGATCGTTGAGTGTTGCTTCCCGACGCGCTGAATCGAGCGCGAATCGATCGAATACAATACATGATGGAGTGACAGGCCTCATGCGTCTCAACACAACTTCTATACGAATTGCCAACTCTGCCAAACAAAAGGGTTTGCAGATATAGTCATCAGCGCCTGCAGACAGGACTTTAAGTCGATCGGCTTCGTCTGTGCGGCTGCTTAACACGATGCAAAAACATTAGTACGGCGCTGCATTTCCTAGCAGAGGAGATCACCTGTAGTATCCGGCAAATTCCAATCGAGAACTACTAGCAGTGGCTTGAATTTCTCAAACAATGCTAAAGCAGTCTCGCCATCTGCGGCAGAATCTACTTGATATTTATGAGTTAACAAGCGATGAATTAAATTGCGGATGGATGGGTCATCATCCACAACGAGAATCTTGGGAGTAGTATCAACAGTCATCACCAAAAACTTCCTTTCTGTTGTCAATTTAAAGTTGCTAATTACAGAACAGCTTTACTCAAGCATAAATCCCAGATCGTTCCAAATAACTGGCAATTCTTCAATCAACTTGGCTTGGAGGTCAAAAGGCTCTCCCATATCCCAAATGTTGACTTCTAGGCGTTCGTTAAATACGGTTATTTCAAGGTCGATCGGAGTTTCTAAGGGCATATTTTTGTGGGCGTGGCGAACAGCATTCGTAAACCCTTCGATCGTAGCAAGTTTGCACTGCTGCAAAACTGCTTCGGGAATGGGTAGATACTCTAATTGTTCGACCCACCCTAAAACTCGCTCGACACTCTTGAGATCAGTATTTAGTTGAAGGTGAATTGTTTTAATTAGCTCGTTAGAAGTTCGATAAAATGGGCTATCTAGTTGCTTTTCAAACCGAAAATTAAAACCATTCAAAAAATTGATTGCCTGCTTAAAAAAAACAAAGTTAGTAGTAGGTTCCGGTGGTATTAGACCGGGCTGAAAATATTTCACAATTAACAGACAGTTTCGCCCCTCATCAGTGCGGGTATAACTTAGCTCATCGGCAATTTTGCTAATGAGTTTTATACCTATTCCACCTGACGGTATTTCATCTATATTATCTCTCATCTTGCGCTCCTTTTTCATCATTTAAGGGAATTTTTTACTTGCAAAAAAGAGTGGCATTCTGAACAATAAATTTTGCATGATTTATGCCTAACTTTTGCCGTATGCCGTGCACTTGTTGTCAGGATCATTGTCTCTTTGTTGCTGTGGTCTTGACAAACTCAGTTGGCGATCGCTAAACTGAGCGAAAACTGACATTAACAATTAGATAAGTAAATTATATAATGACTACCCTCAAAGCCTCAGAAGAGGGATTAGTAAAAATTAAGCAAGCAAGAAGAGAAAGGGGATCGACGATAGAAGACCCCAGATGGTTAGTAGAAGCTAGTCAAACATTAGAACCCGATCGAACTTGGACAGAAGCCGGGCCCTATGCCGATGGCCTCTCCCTGCCAACTTGGAGGCGCTTTTTAGGAGGAAGAGAACCCATTAAAGCTAATGCTTTCAAGGCTTTCTGCACGGTTTTGCAGTTGAATTGGGAAGAAATTGTCGATCGTCCTCCTTTAGCCCCCCCTTACCAAGGGGGGGTTGGGGGGGTTAGAGATTTTGGCCAACAGCATATTGATTTGGTCGTGGAAGAGATACGGCAAAAATGCCACAGCAAAATCCAACAGCTTTACAGCAAAATGCAACTGTTGGATATTGCACAGCCCGTCGAACTCAGCAACCTCTACGTTGAAGTAAACATTTTGGAGGAAATTACCAGTTGGCAGCCGGGAGAAATTCGCGATTTACTCAGAGACTTCAACCCAGATGCAGATAACTTTAACCGCTTGGGTTTAGGCAAAGTGCGCCAGAAACGAGTACCAGGATTGGATGCGGTGAAATCTCACTCTAAATTGATGGTACTCGGCAAACCTGGTTCCGGTAAAACTACTTTTTTGAAACACATCGCCATTCAGTGCGATCGCGCCAAATTAGAAGCAAATAAAATACCGATTTTTATCTCTCTGAAAAACTTTGCTGAAATCGCTAATGTTAATTTATTAGAATATATCAGCGATGAATTTGCTAGTTGCGGAGTTGAGGCGCGATCGCAAACTGAATCTGTACTCAGTCAAGGCAGAGGACTGATTTTGCTGGACGGCTTAGATGAAGTGACCGAATCAGATAGCGATGCAGTCGTCAGACAGATTCGTCAGTTTGTCCAAAAGTATTACAACAATCAGTTTATTATTACCTGTCGAATTGCCGCTGCTAAGTACCGATTTCACGACGAAGCCTTTACCTGTGTTGAGGTAGCCGATTTTAATTGCGAGCAAATCGCTGCCTTTGCGATCAATTGGTTTGTGGCATTTTCCCATAATCTGGACGCAGGGAAAGCTTTAGCATCTCAATTTGTAGAAAACCTAAAACAGCAAAAAAATCAGCAAATCAGAGAACTAGCAGTAACGCCAATTTTGCTTAATCTGACTTGTTTAGTATTCCAATCTAAAGCAGATTTTCCATCCAACCGAGCCAAGTTGTATGAGGAAGGCATGGAAATTATGCTCAGAAAATGGGATGAAACTAGAGGCATTCAACGGGATGAAGTTTATCGCGATTTGAATTTGTGCCGCAAGAAACATTTACTTGCTTTTGTGGCAGCTACTACTTTTGATCGGGGCGATTACTTTTTCGAGAAAAATCAAATCCAACAAGTGATTGCCGATTATCTAGCTAACTTGCCAGATGGCACAACTGACCGCGTTCAGTTAGAAATAGATAGTGAGGTTGTCTTGAAGGCGATCGAGGCACAACATGGATTATTAGTGGAGAGGGCAAGAGGGATTTATTCGTTTTCTCATCTAATATTTCAAGAGTATTTTACTGCTAAAGCAATTGTTGACAATTATGAGGCACACTCTTTTAAAAAACTGGTCATTCACATCACCGATAAGCGCTGGCGAGAAGTCTTTTTCCTGGCGGTTGGGATGTTGCAAAAAGCTGATGACTTGTTGCTGTTAATGAAACAGCAAGTTGATGTACTCGTCGCTGATGATGAGCAGTTACAGCAATTTCTAAAGTGGGTAAACAAAAAATCCCTTTCTGTTGATTTTCCGTACAAACCTGCGGCAGTGAGATTCTTTTACTTTTCCCTTCTTCCATCCCTTGAGCTTGCTCTTAATCGTAACCCTGAACGTTTCCTTGACCCAGCTCTTTACCTTGCCGTTAAACATACCTTTGACCCTGCTGTTGAATTTACCCTTGACCTTGTTCTTGACCTTGCCATTTTGCCTGTACTCGACGGTGCTATTGACCCAGCCCTTAGTCTTGCCCACGACATTCTTCTTGTCCCTCTTGTGGAACCTGAACTGATGCAAGCACTGCAAAAACTTAAGAAACAACTACCTCGATACCCCGGTCACAAGGAAATATTTAGAGAATGGTGGCAGGCTAACGGACAAGTTTGGACTAGGGAATTAAGACAAATCATAATTTCCTATCGCAATATAGGTCACGATTGGCAATTTAGCAAACAGCAGAATTCATTGCTGAGGAAGTATTACGATGCTAATAAATTGCTGGTATATTGCCTCAATAGCGGTTGTAATATATCTCCTGCTGTGCGCCAGGAAATTGAGGAGACATTGCTGTTGCCGATCGCAAATATCCAAAAAACAGGTCACAAGTGCGATCGCAATTAAGCGCGAGCGAGCGCCCCACAATTCGTGATTAGACAAGATTGCAAAAGTTGCCAACTATCTTGAAATTATCTGCGTTTATCTGCGTTTATCTGCGGTTTCCCTATCAATCAAAGATTTAGGCAATTAGCCAATCAAAACCCAGAGATTGTCAAAGGATATATCCACCTTGAAAAATAGGTAAAAACGGCAAAAGCCCCCTTTTTTAGGGAGCTTAGCAACTTCCGTTATTGCTCAAAACAGAAACCTTACTGCGCCTTTGGCAATTACTTTTGAGGGGTTCCTACGCCAAGTTTGGGAATATCCACGATTGGTGCATTCACCCCAAGCATCAAATCGTTGGGATTAACAATCTCTACCAGAGGCTCGTTCAAAGCCACAATCAAACCGTCAGATTCAGCAGGAACTGGCGATCGAGCAAACTGGGGCGCCAACCATTGGCGGCCGCCACCGACAGCAGACACCACCGCAATCAACAAAGCTGCGATTGCCCCTCCACGCCAAACCAAATTTCGTTTCGTCTTGCGTTCCACCCGCTGCAAAACCTTCGTCGCCAACTCCTGTGCAGATTGTTCCGCAGGAGGCACCGGCATTGTCTGAAAACTATGCTGCATCATCAGCAGTCGCGAGTACAAACGCTTCGTAGTGGGGTCATTTGTCAGCCAGTCCTCCACTTGCCGGCGTTCTGCAGCCGTCACTTCGCCGTCGAGGTAGGCACTCAGCAATTCAAAGCGATCGCGCATCATAGTAGTTACATTCCCCTGGGGATAATTTTTGTTAGCTTGAGTTTCAGCGAGTGAATCCCCGATACCTTGCTGATTCTGATTTTTATCCGATTCAAAGTTATAATTCATATTTCAAAATTGCTTTAATTGGGGGAAGAACGCAGTTGCGATTAGAATGATTTACTGCTTTTTTATGTTTTAAAATAGAACTTTTGACGTGACAGAAAACATCACCCAATCTTCTTGACCCGCCTCTAAAAACACTCTTGCTAATTACCATCTAGATATTTTTGCAATTCCAACTGCAATCTTTGGCGAGCTCTAGCAATTCTCGACTTGACAGTTCCCAGAGAAACTCCAGTCATTTCCGCTATTTCCTCATAGGCTAAACCTTCAATTTCTCTCAAAACAATTGTCGTGCGGAATACTTCCGGCAAATCTGCGATCGCCACCCGCAACTGGTCGTAAAATTCTCTAGTCGTCAAATCTTCATCAGGCCCCGGACTGTCGGCCGGAATTTCCCAATCAATCTCCCCATCTTCCAGAGCACGGGGTACGTCCAGAGAAAGCGGAGTTCGCACCCGCTTGCGCTTCCGCAACTCATCGTAAAACAAATTCGTGGCGATGCGACTCAGCCAGCCCCGAAATTTAACAGGCTCTTGCAAGCGGTTAATATTGCGGTAGACTCGAATCCAGACTTCCTGAGCCAAGTCTGCTCGATCCTGCCAGTCAGGGGCCAAGTGATAGAGAACCCTGTCTACGTGGGACTGATACCGCTTCAACAGTTCTGAAAAGGCATTGCTTTCAGGTCGATTTCCTTCCTGACACCGCAACACCAAGTCATAATTAGAGAGTTTTTCGGCTGGCAATTGCACTCTTTGAACGGTCGCCACAACCGCAGACCAGGACACGGAAATAAAGTCGCTCATCGGTGGAATTGGCTCATCGAACATTCCACAGTTTTTGACGCTTGCAGATCGTAACAAGTTCCCCTCTTCAATCTACAAATCTAAAATCTTAAATTTTAAATCCGTTGACTAATGCCCGACAAGCTCGCACGCTCCAATACTAACCCAACTGCTAGAACCGTCGGCCCAATGTTCCTTTTTCCAAATCGGTACATTGTGTTTGAGCGTATCTATCGCGTACTGGCAAGCTGCAAAGGCCGAGTCCCGGTGGGGACAGCCAACAGCCACCAGTACGCTGATTTCTCCCACCTGTAAGTGTCCGACGCGGTGGTGAATGACTACCCGATTGACATCGGCCCACTGGCGGCGGATTTCAGTAGCGATTTGCTGGAATACTCGCACGGCCATCGGTTCGTAGGCTTGATATTCCAGGGAAACTACAGCTTGACCGTCAGTTTGGTTGCGGACTGTACCGCTCATTATTACCACGGCTCCGTTCGCGGGGTCATCTGCCAAAGCGTATATTTCCTCTACAGACAACGGCGCTATCGTAATCGCGAAGCTGTCTGATTCATGGCATTGAGGAATTGTGCCGATCGAAAGTGCAGCGAAGGAGTTCATTGCCAAAGAAGTGTTGCTGGATATGTTAATCGATCTTGACACAAATCAAGTCGCCATGGATTTGTGTTGCATTCTTTTCGGGAACACCGGCAGGTCAATCTCGATCCAAATCTCGCAGCACGGGGGAGGACCCGACGCCATCGCCCCGAATTTCTGCACCAGTGCGATCGGCTACAATATGACTCACCAAAACCAAATTAAGACCGTGCTTGAAGACGAGCCGGATGCTTTTTTATCTAAATTAACTGCCGGTATTGCTGTAGTAACTCAATAAATAAGCACAACAATAAGTAGTGTCATTCGCAACTCAGTACAAGCAATTTCCAACCCCAATCCATAACTTTGTTCCCTTTTGAATGACACAGTTAAGTTTAATTCTGCCCTCCTACTTAATCCGCGTCGCGCAAATCTTTAGCAGCAGATGTAAACTTTATTTATTTTTTTGTTCCGGAAAGCTACTTAGATGACATGATATACCTGTGCAAGGTTGAGGCAAATTGGCGGATACTCGGCAACAGCAAGACCGTACTCCCTCATGTGCCTTTTCAGAAACATAACTTAATGGTTTGGGCTGTTAATTGAGGTTTCGACCTGAGTCTGCACCAACAAATGTTAACAACAATCACGAGGAAACTATGGAAGCACTAGCATTGAGCCACTCTTTTGTTGCTTATGAATCTCCAGAGTCCGAACTCCAAGTCAAGTCGTTAGACCAACTGGGCTTGAAGATTCCTAATTCTGCATGGATAGGCCTTGCAGGTATGGCAGTAGCCCTATCTGTTCTGGGTGTCCCAGGTGAAGCGCAGGCCGCAAGTTGCTACAAACGCTGTGGCCATCGCAGCCATCACAGCCATCACAGCTATGCCAAAGTTGTCACGAACGGCGGCCGACTGAATATCCGCAACCGCCCCACTAGCTGTTCTCATGTCATCGGCAAGTTATATTATGGAGACCACGTCAAATTGACCGGCCGTTACAGAAACGGCTGGGCCCAACTCAAAGGCGGCGGCTGGGTGTCTACTTCCTGGCTTTCCTAACTCTTAACTAGATCGCTTTACATTTCTAGAAAGAGTTTTAATCGTTACCCGGCCATACTGGGTAACGATTATTGTAAAGAGGCGATCCTGAAAATAATCGAATATCCGAAATTCATGACTAACAACTAACAGCCTAAACTTTACCGCCGCCGATCAGATAAAGTAATGCCATCCGCACCGCCACGCCGCTGGTAACTTGCTGAGAAATCAGGCTAAAGTGGGCATCGTCCATCAAATCAGAACTAATTTCCACGCCGCGGTTAACCGGGCCCGGGTGCAACACCTTCACGTCCGGCTTGCAGAGTTTGAGCCGATCGCGCGTAATCCCGTACAAAGAATGATACTCTCGTAAACTCGGCAGCAAATGCTCGCTCATCCGTTCCTTTTGCAGGCGCAAAGTCATCACAAAATCAGCATCGACCAAAGCAGGTTCAAGCTGCCAGTGCAAAAATAACTTGCCTTCCCTACCATCGCCGCACTCAGCAAACAACAGCGGCAGCAAAGTAGGCGGCCCGGCCAAATGAACCTCAGCCCCAGAAGCCGTTAGACTCCAAATATTAGACCTAGCCACCCGCGAATGCAAGATATCCCCCACCACAGCAATTTTTTGGCCCGCTAACAGTTCCAGCCGCGGACGTTCGGTATCTAACAGAGAACAAATAGTAAATAAGTCTAGCAAACCTTGCGACGGGTGTTCGTGCTGACCGTCTCCAGCATTGAGAACGCTGACTCTCGAACCCAATCGGTCCATTTCCGAGGCAATTGTGCTGGGAACTCCAGCTTGTTCGTGCCGGATCACCATCAAATCCGTTCCCATCGCCAGATAAGTCTTAGCCGTATCCAGAATAGTCTCCCCTTTCGTCAGAGAAGAACTTCCCGGCGTAAAATTCAGCGTGTCAGCCGACAGCCGCTTCGCCGCCAACTCAAAACTATTGCGAGTCCGGGTAGAAGGTTCAAAAAACAAATTCGCGACCACTTGACCCTGCAGGGCCGGCACTTTCTTCGTGCGGCGGCCGAGCACCTCCCGAAAACTGGCTGCTGTTTGCAGCACCGTATCGTATTCGTCCGAGGTAAAATCAGCCAGAGTGAGAATGTGTCGCCTTGTCCAAGTCATACAATTTTAGATTTGAGATTTGAGATTTTAGATTGACTCAATCAGAACGGAGGATGGGTTTGGAACTTCCTTGTACGCCCGCTCTGCTGTTGCTTTTGAATGTTCGATCGACATTTAGGGATTGCGATCAACAGTATCCAACAATTTTCGATCGCTTTTGCGGTCAGTAGAGTTATAATCAGCTTATGTAGCTATGACCCACTCTCACAGCGAACCCAGCGTCGAAGCTAAAACAGGTGCGGTTTACCCGCAGGAAAGCGGAAATTAGGCTGTAGCAGCGAAAAAGCATTAGTTGCAGTTTCTCGCACGCCAACTCAGCCTTGTCAAAAACAAGCCTTCCGCAGCCCTTGCATCTGCCACTATGTGGAAAAAGTCGAGGAGGCAAACCTCCCACTGCCGATCGACAGCATATAGCGGGACATTCTAAAGATGATTAATTCTTTGAAGTCGGTCTTGAATCTTCAGTCCTGCTTATAGCCCCTTGTCAAAACCAACTATGTTAAGATACAAGTTGAATATGTAGCTTCCCGACAAAAATCTACACGTATCTTGGCGAGACTGTTCTTGGCGAAACTGCGGTAAAAAGTGTGAGCTGGGAAGTGGTAATTACACAAGATTTAAACAATTCAAGAGGTATTATGAGCCAGCAGGTTATACAGCCGATGGTTAAGTTCCAGCGTCAGGTGCATTCTCTCGTCACGTCTGACATTATCAAACCGACAGACAGCATTTGGAAAATTGCTCTGCTTTACGGCGACGAATGGCCTTACTGGAAACAGCAACTCCTAGAGTTTGATTTTTCTATGCAAGACCCCGTGAGCGAGTTGATAGCTGTAGAAGCTTGGGACGAGGAATAACAGAGGAGACGGAGGACTTGGGTGTCGGATAGAAATTCCGAGGCAATTGGGTAAATTTTATCAATAAATTTCCGTTGCTACCTTCTTCCCTCTTCACTCTTCCCTCTTCCCTTTGCCGTCTTCCTCATGACTTTTGACTTTTGACTTTTGACTTTTGACTTCTAAGCTCTAACTTCTGTTAAAGCGAAGCTGCTAAAGCTCGAGCTAATTGTTGAGCAGTTTGAAAGCGATCCCCAGGCTTAGCTGCCGTAGTTCGCAAAATGGTTTCCCGCAGCTTCGGGGCGATCGTCGGAATATTTTCGAGCTTAAACCCGTAACCTCGAGCTATTTTCCCGTAAAACTTTTGAGGGCTTTGGGCCGTCAGCAAAAAAATTAAAGTAGGCCCAATAGCATATAAATCCGACTGAGGGAGAGGCTGTCCCCGGTCTTGCTCTGGTGCGGTGTAGCCTTCAACGCCGATGCGAGTCCCCGGAGGAGTGCCGATTTCTTTAACGGCACCAAAATCCAGCAGTGTAATGCCATTGTCCCGGTGGCGCACCAACAAATTAGCAGGTTTAATGTCTCGGTGGACGATCGGGGGTTTTTGAGAGTGAATGTAGTCCAAAACCTCACAGGTTTGGATCATCCACTCTATTGCCTGTTGGGGAGCAACAGGCCCGCGGTTGTAGATGCGTTTTTCTAAATCCTCGCCGTGGAGCATTTCCATCACCAAGTATTTTTTCCCCCCTTCCACAAAAAAGTCAAAAAACTGAGGAATTCCCGGATGGTGGAGGGTCTTGAGAGTTTTAGCTTCACGTTCAAAAAGTTCTTGAGCTTTGACTATTTGAGCCATATCAGCATTCATTTCCTTGAGGACTACCAGAGAAGCAGCAGGGGAACTTCCGGGTTGTTGAGCTTTCGCTTTGTCTCGATCCCAGGCTAAAGTAGTTGTCCCCATACCGCCTTGGCCCAAAGTTCGCAGCACTTGGTAGTGGCGGATAGTGCGCTCGACTTTAATTGGTTCACCGCAGTGAATGCAGAATAAATTCCCCGGCGGGTTTCCCGCGTGGCTACAGCGCGGGGCGACAAGATTGGCGGTGGGGTTCGCCTCAATCTTGCCGCCGAGTTGAATATTATTAATAACTTGGAAATGCAGAATTGGGCCGCCCCGCGCCAACTGGATCAGCGCACCGTTGGATATCCAACCCTGAGACATGAGAATACCGTTAACCAAAGTGCCATTTGTTCCCGAATTGACTAAGTACCACTGATGGTGGGTGTCGCTATTAACTCTTTGCAATTCCAGATGCTGCCGCGACACTAAAGCATTGGGGATCACAACGTGATTTTCAGGAGAGCGGCCGATGCGCACAATGGACTCGCTCTCGAAACTCCACTGTTGGAGGGGTTTCTGTTGTTCGGGATCTAAAAGGGTCAGCAGCATTTTCGATTTATGTGATTAATCTCCATGATTGCGTAGTGGCGGGCGATCGGGAATTTATAGGTTTAGAGCATGGGGCATCAAGCAATTAAAATTTAAATATTAAGAATTAAAAATTAAGAATTCATAAGCGATCGGGAGTTTTAATGTTTAATTTTTAATTCTTCAATAGTCCGGACTCTTTGGAGTTCCTAGTCTGAAACCCTTGATTTTCCGTTGGCAGATCCTGTGCCTCGCCAAGCGTTGCCCTCCGAGAGGGAGGATCGCCCTGGAACCCATATTCTACCGTGGGCAATCAAAAACTTTCCGAAGTGTTGATTCTTAACAATAAACAACTCACAACAAACGCGGTTATTCCCCCATTAGTTTCAGCCGTTAGTTTAATCAAATCTTTATAATATCCTGATTTTTATTAAAGATTGTGTAAGATTTTAGTCTCGTGTTTTTGTTTTTTTGTATTTATCTGTAATATTACTGATACAGCATATTCCAGGTTCATGAAATACATTCAATATACCCGTCGTAGGGACACGGCATTGCCGTGTCCCTACCTCTGCTATGTACCTCAGATACCACCAAAAGTGCTGTAAGTCCCGGGACTTTAAAAGTAAAAACGATCGATTTAACAGTTTAAAACACAAAGAATACGCTCACAATGGCTAAACTTTTGCGTAAATTTTCTCTGGCTGCGACCGTCGCTGTTGTATGATTGGTCTTGACTGGGGCAAACTCAGCACAAGCTGCCTCACTTAATTTTAGTTTAAGTTTTTTTGATTCGACTGACTCTCTAGTAGGCGAAGGAGCCTTCAGCTATGATGACTCGACTCCCGATCGAGATACTATTTTGTCTGGCTTCTCATTGCCGCCTCTAGAAATTAAAGCTACAGATCGATGGTTTGCGCTCACAAGCTTTTCTGCAACCATATTGGGGAAGTCGTGGAATTTGTCTCAAGCCACAACAGGGGACAGGGGTGAATTGCTTTCTCCTTTGCTGTGGGCGCCGATCGATCCCATCAAAACACGAGTTGTCTATAATGCTTATTCGGGCAGTGGAATTATCGCTACATAAGCAGATCGATGGAGTTTTGGTAGTTATCGCACTTTGCCAGCTTTGGGAATATTTGGCAATAGTTCGGGTACAGAGGGAAACAGAATCAGTTGGATACAATCAGCTTACGGGCAATCCAACGGACGATCGACAAACGGCGGATATGTGATAGCACAAGAAGTCTAACCATGCCCTGAAAACTCAGAGGCTGTTCCCGAACCTGCAACAATGGCAGGTTTAACTCTGGCGGCCGCTGGCTTGGGGGCGGCCAAGAGAAAGTTTGCAGCATCCAAATTCTAAAATCGAAATGCGCCTACCTGCGCCCGAATGATAATTGCCGTGATATTGTCGTGACCGTTGCGTTTGTTGCCCAGTTCAATCAACTGGGCAACTCCCTGGTCGAGATCGGCTTGGGGATTGAACAGGGGTTCGAGAGTGTTCTGCCAGTGAGTTTCCAAAAAATCATTATCTGTCAGGCCGTCGGAAGCCAAAATCAATAAAGTATCTTCGCACAAGTCTAAAAACTGCACGTCAGGCTTGAGAAAATTACTGTCTCGCGGGCCTATGGCTTGAGTTAATTGATAGGCGTCGGGACGGGCATAAGCAGTTTCCGGGTCAACCCCGCGCTTAATTTCGCGCTGGCCTACTTCGTGGTCTGAGGTAATTTTTTCTAGGGTTTGTCCCTTTCTCAGTCGGTAGAGGCGACTGTCGCCGACGTGGGCAACGGCGAATTTGGTGTCTTGAACTAAGACGGCGACTAGAGTTGTACCCATGCGGGCGCTGCCGGAGCGTCCGTCTTTTTGATTGATTTCAAAGATGGCTTTGTTGGCTAGCAGCACTCCCTCGCGGATGGTGTCGGCAGGAGGTAGTTGATTTTCCCAACAGGTTTGAAAAAATTCTCTGAGGGTTTCAGCGGCTAGTTGACTGGCTACTTCTCCCCTGTCGTGTCCGCCCATGCCGTCGCAGAGAATGTAAAGCCCTTTGGTTTGAAAGATGCGACCGAAGGAACTTTCGAGTTTGTTGAGCTGAGTCCAGATGCTGAAGAAGTCTTCGTTGTGGTCGCGCGTGCGGCCGACATCGGTGAGGCCTGCGTCTTCTAAGCTGTAAATCTGGAGTGGCATCGGCTGGGTTAAGACCTCGCCAACGTCGGGGAGGGACTCGTCTGGGCGGTAATGCTCGCGCTCGGGGGTTGAGGTTGGTGAAGGTGCGGGCTGGATTTCGAGGGGAACAGTTTCCAGGCGCGATCGCAATTCTTCGATTGTGTTAATCTCGCCTCTGTACATTTGTTGCAGCAGTTCGAGCAATGGGCCAAACTCAGTGCGCGAGGACTGGCTAAATATCACCTGCCACAGTTGCCCCAAATCTACCAGTTGCAGGTTTGAGCCGGCGGGTTCGGGATAGAGGTATTGCAGCCGCAAAGAAGCTAAGGAAAAGGAAGAGTCGGGGTTGACTCGCAAATTTGTCAGTTCCAACAAGCTTTGCCGACAGCGCCAGGGTTCTAGGGCAGCCCACAGTTCTGTCATTTCGTGCAGCCAGTATAAAATTTGCTGGGTGGAAGTTTCGGGTTGACTCCACCGTTCCAGCAGCAGCGGCCATTGGGAGCAGTCTTCTAGCAGCAGCACTGCCTGTTCGTTGTCTGACCAACTATCGTGAATTACTGGCAGGTTTTGAGAAAATTGCCACCGGAGTGCCAAATAAGGTTCAGCTATGCCTTGGCAAAGCTCTGCTAAGGCGGAATTGGTTGAATTTTCTCCGCCTTGGATGGCGCCGGTGTAGGGGGAGGTTCGTTTGGCGACGCTGGCCGAGTTGGCTGCTAGCAGGGCTTTGAGGGGTGACATTTCCAGCGGCTGACAGTCCAATACTGTTACTGTTACTGTGTCTGAGCGTTTTCTCGGCGGCACGGTTTCTAGGAGTTGGTAGCGCTGCTGGGTGTCTAAATAAGCTCCTGCTGGCTGGGAAGGGATGACATATTCTGAATTGGGGAGGGGGAATTCTGGAGATTGAGGGGATCTCTCAGCTATGTTTGGGCTGTCGGGGTTCTCTGTTGCTTCTAGGATTTGTTTGGGCTGTGGTGCGGTTGTAAAATTGCTTTCAGATGGGGTTATTTCGCCCTCTGGTGCTGTAGTAGAGCTTTTTTCGGTTGTTTGAGAGGAGGCTGGTGCGATCGCCCCTACGGCGGTCACACGGTTTATTTCTCGGCTGCTGAATTCGCCGTCGCTTGCCTGTGGAGAAGTTGGTGCGACTGCTGTTCGGGGTTCTGCTGGGGTGGTTATTTCTGTTTTAATTGCGTCTGCGATTGGTTCAGGAGAGTTTTGGGGCGATGCGGTTTCTGGAACTATGTCTGGTTTTTGCAGAAACTCGGGTGGGGGTAGGGTTGACTCGTCTGGCTCGACTGTTGGAAAATTCGATCGACCGCAGATAATAGCCCGCCACACTTGACCTGTTGCGACGCCGCAATTCTGACATAATGCGGCGCTAAAAGCGACTTGGGCACCGCATTCGTGGCAAGGTTTGTAAATTAGGGAATTTCCGCATTGTTGACAAAACTTGTTTGGATTGGGATTTTCAAATTGGCAGCGGGGACAGAGAAGCATAGGGGTTTTTAAATTGGAGATGGGCGATCGAGTTTGGCGGTGTGGAGTTTTGGGTGTTGGCCTGTGAGTTACGAGTTATGAGTTTTTGACCTGACTCGCAACGGATAACTCTCATTGCCCTATGCCTTATTTTATCGGGATGAATTGAGAACTAAGATATTTCTTAGAACAGAGATGTTGCATCCGTGTCGGGAATAGGCCCAAAAGCCAGATCCACAAAAACCTCTCTCGCTTCACAGGGTAAACAGCCAGCCCCAACGGCGGCAAGAGCGTGCGGGCCCTACAATAAAAGTTATCTCGTGAGTGCAACTGGCATCCTGGCTGTGCTTAACAATGGTGCAAGATGTCAGTTAGAACTCACGTGTTGCACCATTCTCAATCAGAACAGGCTTTCGGGCCTGTTCCACAACAAGTGCATTTTTTTGTAGGTTGGGCAGGAGAACCCGCCCAGAGAAGGGTTATTGATGATGCTGCAATATCTCGGTTAGAAGGGATTGGCTGTAGAATCTTCTTGGAAAACGGTCTCTCGGGCGATCGATTGAATGGTTGACAGAGGTACTTCACAGAAATATTTCCGCCGGAATTGTTCTTCGGAGACTGCAGCTAGGAATTGCGCTGCAAAACGCGCGGCGAGGGGGGAATTTGGCACTGACAATTGAAGGGATTGGCTATCTAATAAGGGTTGGGGGATTCGATCGGGCGCGTCTTGCTGCTGTGAGGTTTCGGGTTGTCTCGTGATGTGGAAAGCTCGATCGCGATAATTGATTGTGAAACCGAGATATGTTAGAGTTTTGAACCCCAGTTGCAGGGATGTGTCGCTGATGCCGAGTTTTTGGCGGAGTTGCTGTCTGGTGACGGTTTTTTTGGTGCGGCTGAGGTATTTGGCGATGCCGATTAGCTGTTGGCAGATTTGCTGTGGGGGTACGAGTGGAGGTAATGTGTAGGCGATCGCTAGTTTTTTCTGAGTGTGCTGTGCTTGCCGAAACCAGATCCGCAGTTCGTCCCAGCTTGCGGGGCATTCTTTGAGGACGATCGAGTTTTCGCGATCGACCTTTTCGGAATTGTAAACTAGATTGTCGATCGGCATTTGAGATTCTAAGTTTGTGCTGGCTGCTAACAACTCTTCATCATTATTTCTATTGCGCCAGTCTACGATCCAATCTATTGGAGTCGGCGAATTTATTTTGCCCTCTTCCGTGCGGCAATGCACTGCTATCAACCGCACTTCATAGTGTGGCACTTCATAGCGAGATTCATAGCTATTAAAGTCTAGTTCTACTATAGCATCGCACCGACTTTCAGGAATTTCGTCTCGGTAGTGTTCCCACCAAATGCCGGGAAATCCTGTATCGCTAGATTCATCGCAAATTTCAAAAGAAGTTTTGATATACTTTACTTCTTTTCCTTTTAAATCTTTAATATTCCTATTGTAGATATTTTTAAACCAGCAGTTTTCAATCAGCAATTTTGGTGCGGGGTTGCCCATGCCGCACGGTTCGAGCAATTTTAGTTCTTGAAATAACTCTTTGCCTAATTCGGCAACAGTAATTTTTAGGTCGGCTTGAACGGGGGCGGCTGTTAAACTATCTGTACTGTATTGTTGCCGCAGTTGCTGATTTACCGCATCGGTAAATAGAGGGATATTTTCAACGGGGAGACTCAAGCCTGCGGCGAAGGGATGGCCGCCAAATCTGTGCAATAAATGTGCTTGATCTTTTACTAATTGGTAAAGGTCGATTTGATTGGCGGAACGCGCAGAACCTCTGGCGATTTTGGATTTAGAAAGTGTTTGTGATTCTCGGTCTAAGAAAGAGGTAAATTCCGTTTCCCGGGAATTTTCGTTAACTTCTTCGCTTCCTTCTGTGCTGAATAAAATCACGGGGCGGCCGTATTCTTGGGCGATTTGTCCCGCTACTAATCCTAATACTCCTACGGGCCATTGGGGGTCGCTGAGGACGATGACGCTAGTAGTTGAGAGGTCGAGTTTGGCTAATTTGTTGGCGGCATCTTTGGCAACATCTTTTTGTAAAGATTTGCGCCTAGTGTTGGCAATTTCGGTTAAATTTGCTAGTTCTTCGCAGCGTTTTTTGTCGCGGCTGGTGAGGAGTTCTACGCAGAAGCTGGCGTCGCCTTGAATGCGGCTGACGGCGTTGATTCGGGGGCCGAGGCCGAAGGAAATGTCGGTTGGGCGATCGCCCGATCTTTTGCACAGTTCGAGCAATTTTGCAACTCCCGGGCGCGTGGGATTTGCGAGTTGTTTTTGCAGTTGTTCGATGCCGAGTTGTGCTAGGTAGCGGCTGTCTCCTGTAAGTTGGACTAAATCGGCAATTAAGCCGATCGCTACTAATTCTAATAAATCTGCGATCGGGCGCTGCGGAATATCCGGTAATGTGTGATATAATGCTTCGATTAATTTGTAGGCTACGGCAACTCCTGAGAGGTTAAATAGTTGGTGGTTTGGGGGAAAGTAGCGGGGATTGATAATTGCTGTAGCTGGCGGGCGATCGTCTGGTAATGTATGATGATCGGTAATAATTGTATCGATATTTAAGCTGGTGGCGTATTCGATTTCGGCGATATTTGTACTGCCAGTATCGCAGGTAATAATTAAGCTAATTCCCGATTTGGCTAATGCGTCTATTCCCGGGATATTGAGTCCGTGAGATTCGGTTAAGCGGTTGGGAATGTAATAAATTAGTTGGTTGTTTTGAGAAAAAAATTCTCCCAGCCCGTCCCAAAGTACGGAGGTTGAGGTAATGCCGTCGGCGTCGAAGTCTCCCCAAATTGCAACTTTTTCGCCGCTGTTTCGTGCTTGCTGGATTCTTTCTATTGCCCAGTTCATTTCTAGTCCGAATTCAAAGGGACTTGCTGGTTGGTAAAGTTTTGGATTTAAGAAACCGGGTATTTGTTCTGGGTTTTGAATTCCTCTATACCAGAGAAGTGCGGCGGCATAGTTTCCCGGGAGTTCTGGTGCGTGGTTTCTCACAGCTTGGATCAGCCAAGCTGGGGGCTGGGATAGGGGTTGAGTTGGCAATTTTTGAAGTAGTTCTGTCATTCGATTTTAGATTTTAGATTTTAGATTTTAGATTTTAGATTTTAGATTTTTACCACAGATGAATCCGAGGGCTTTTTTGTATGTTAAATAAAACTTAAGCTAGTCACTGGTTCCCAGGCAGAGCCGGGGAACCGATTTCCAGAGGCTCTGCCTCGCTTGCGATGGGGAAAATTGGAGGCAGAGCCTCCGTATTGGCGTTACCAGGCAGAGCCTAGTAACGAGTAAAATTTGGGGGCTTGTTTATATATTAAATAAATATTTCGTCGATTATAGCAAGATTTGGCAGCCAATCTGTCGGAGTTTCTGCGAGAAGATATGGTGAGGGAGTTTTTGTGTCTGGTGTGCGGTTGCAGCGAGTGGCAAATTGACAGGAATCGCAAAGATTGGAACTAATATCTACTTGGGGCAAGAATTCGCCGCCTTCAGTATAGCGCTGTCGCCAGTCGGTTAGCTGCTGCAATAGGTGGGTTAAATCTTGTTTTGTGCGATCGTGTTTTGTTTGGTTGTAATCAAATGTGAGTTTTTGCGGCGGTTCTTCTCCTTGCAATTGTACGAACCAGTATGTCATGGAAACTTGTTCGGGGGAATAGTCGCTGGTTTCTACTAAGACGTATAAATAAAGGCGAGTTTGCCAACTTTCGGCGATCCATTTTGATTTTTGAGGGCGGGGATAGGTTTTCCAGTCGAGAATTTGGGCGGCGTTTGGTTCTGCTATTAGCAAGTCATAGATAACGGTGAATAGGTAGTCTTGGAAAATTAGGGTGCGGGGGTGTTCGGCTTGGCGGAAAATGCTATCGCTATTTTCTGAATTGGCGAAGAGTTCGGGCGCTGTGTTGATAAATGCTGCCACACAGCGTCCCAGTTCGGGGTCTTGTTGGATGATGAATTCAATGGGAAGTCCGAGTTCTCGCTGCTGCATTAATAGGTGAAAGTGGCTTCCCCATGTGAGTTTTTCTTTGTGTTCTGGGGAGGCGGTGGTGGCGAGTAGTTCGAGGTAGCTGTGTTGGAATTTCCGGGGGCATTCTTCGAGGATTTTGAGTTGGGTTTGGGATAGTCGGAGCATTTTTTGGGTGTGATGTTGTTGGTTTTTGGTAGGGTTTTGTTAGAGTGGTGGGTGGAAGGGCGATCGGGCTTACAGCCAAAATTGTTTATCCCCATCCAATGCACCTGGAGAAATACCTTGTAACCGCCGATAAGCGATGCGGTCAGAACCATATAAGGGAACGGGTAAACGTGGCTCTTTAAGTGCTCCATGATGCAATAAAGTAAGTTTAAGTGTTGTTTCTACTAAACTTTCAAGTGATACTTCCTGTCCTTCATCAGGAATAACCTTCAAACGTAAGGGATAAGGCAGACCCATCTTCTCATTCTTTACTTCTGTGGTCACCAAAATCACTTCATATGCAGATAGTCGAAGTGCTAGACCTTTTGTGGGTGCTTTTAAAGCTAACTGAGCAAAGTTGTAAAGTCGGGGAACTTGAGACTTGATACATTCCACCAAAATAAAATTAGAGCTAATTGCTTTTGCTCGTTCGCGTAAATACTTGACTTCATTACCACAAAAATGTCCATCGCGGTAAATTAGTACAGTTTTTCCAGCTAAGCCATGAGCCGGAAGAAACCTCTCTAGTGTTCGTTTATCGATTTCTTCACCCTGTGTCAAAGCATCTTCTAGCCTATAGCGAATAAATTCTCCTTGCCGATCGTAAAGACGCACACTTGCACAAACATTCAAGCTTCCGCTTCCCTTCTTTTTGGGAGTTCTGGAAATATCCAATCCGATGAAATAATCAGCAATCTTTAAAGGCTCAGCTAGAATAAAGGGCAAGTTACCTAACTTTGCTAAAATCCCTGGAATGACTTGATTGAGAATATTTCCGTGATTTTTAGTATCTTGCAACGTGTCCTCATAAATAACTTGGCTTGCTTTTCCGTGTCGGAGTAACTGCGAAGAAATAAACGCATAAAAACTGCCGTCTTCGCTATTGTCGGTATTGCGATCGCTCTGAGGTAAAAAAGTCAAAACAATATCTGAGGGAATCTCTATTAGTTCATATATAGCTTGTTCCAATCTAACTTTAGCCTCAGCCTTACTCAAGCCGTGGAGCGAAACTACTTTAATTCTACTTTCATCAATCTCCTTGGTAGTTGGGTCTCTGAAACTGAGGGCTTCAAAGTTATACTTTATCAGCCGTTTCTGAACTTCATCCAGGAAATATGTCTTTACCTTAAAATCACCTACCTTTAAAACTGAAATGCGAATAGCTCTTGGTGGATTAATGTAATCCTTGTGACAGCGATAAACACCACCCTTAGAAAGTCCTTGCAACACATCACGTCTTTTGCCAATAACGTCTTTTCCAAAAAGAAGGTTGGTTTCCTCAAGTTTAAAAGCTACAGGCAAAAATAAATTTGAATACTGGCGACTATTAATACTATCATTCAACTCAAATCCAAAATCTTTGAGTGAATTTGCAGCTTTCTGTTTATATGATATTAAACAATCTTTTCGCTGTTGGTAGGGAATTTTTGTTTCCTTGAGTAAGTCTCCGTATTTTACCTCAAAGCGATCTGCGGTTTCCTCTGTGACACAGGGACGCAAAGCAGACATTGCATAGTGATACTCAGTTGGATTTTTGCTAAACTGGACTGCAACAACAACTTGATTGTCTGGTGCTTCTTCAAGTTTTAGTTTGCTCTGTGAACCTGTTGCTTTATCGATGAGGTCTTGTCTGCGTCCTCCTTCTCCAATCGGGCCTACAATAGCAGTAATTGTAGCAAAATTATTCTTTTCAATATCTCGAACTTTCAAACCTATTAAAAGTTCTTTCGGTTTGTTCCTATATGGATGATTTTCGTAAAATTTATCCAATGTAGTTTGGTAAACGAAGTAACTGTGAGGTGTAAAAACTAATGCTGGATGCTGACCATCTTGCAATTCAATAGTTTCTGCCCAAAAACTAGCTTCACGCTTGACTTCAACATGATTTTCAGACAAAACAGTATCAGCCGATGAGAACTCTGAACTTCTTTTCAAAATTCTAACAGCTAATTGAGCAAGGATAGGAGCTGTTACCTGCGGTTCGCGTACCCATTGGATAGAGTAGGATCGATCGCCAATATCTTCTCTCAACTCCTCTTCAATTTCTACCAGTGCCTCTCGCCACTTTTCTTTGGTGGGCATGGGTTGATTAGGTTGACCTAAAACCCAAAAATATTTGTCTTCCCAGATCGCAACTAGCTGATGAGGAAATTCTTGATTAGTAAACTTTTGGCAAAAACGCCAGCTAAATCGATTGCCAATTTTGCGATCGACTTCAGGAGTCAATCGAAAGCAGATTAAATTCGGTTGCGAAATACTCAGCGGGAAAATCTCGCTCAAATATGTTGGTGAAGCAGAGACTTGTGGGGTAATTTGAACAGCAGCAGTCATGCGGCAACCTCTAATATTACAGAAGAAAATTCACAAATTGAGTTAAAGGGACAGTAAGAACAGTTAGAACCAGGATTAGGTGGAAAAATTATGTCGAACTCAGCCGGATCGTCGCGGTAACGCTTCAAATCTTTTTGATGTCGTTGAGCAATTAGCGACATCTCTATTTTGAAAGCTTGTAGTGTATCAGCCGTTGCCCTGAGTGGGTCAGACTGCTTGCCTGTTTCCAAATTATAAAATGAGGCGATAGCTGGCTGAGAGGGGTAGAGATAACTGGCTGCTAGCAAGTAAAGGTATGCCTGTCGCCGATCGAATTCAGATTTACCTGTTTTGAAATCTAAAATGTGTATGGTTCCATCGGATTCGGCAAAAATGCAGTCTATCGCCGCAAAGAAGTTAAACAGATAATTCCCCTGCTTCAGAATAATTGGTTTGGGAAATCCCTCATCACCTCGGTTCAGTTTAATGATGTTCTTGCCTAAAAGAATCGGGTGCTGCTGGTAATTGCTCAGGATGAGAATTACTCGTTCCTGAACAGGAGTTGACTCTTGGCTTAATTGCAGAATTTCTGCAACTTGCTCTACAGCATCTTTGCGGGAGAATAGTTTAGGGTTTTGATGAAATTCATAAATTCCTTGCTGTGCAAGTATTCCAATTCGTTGAGGTGTGTTGTCTAAATCTTTAACTGCTGCGACTCCAGGTTCTCGCTGTCGTGCCCTAGCAAAACCTCGCTTCATATCGCAGTGGAAGTATTCTTGCCCTACTGGTGGAGCAAACTGTAACCAAAGATTATAGCTGGCAAATGCCCTAATTTTGTCCATGAGTTTAGCCCTCTAAAATAGAGGGCTGTTATTGGTTCATTTGGTTAAAATTTCGTGGATGGCGGTTTTTGCTTTGACGGATTTGGAAACCTCAGTTTGGTTCGCCAATTCAAAGGTACGCAAGCCTTCCAGCATTTGTTTGGCGGCTTTCCTCAGATTTGGATTCCGACTTGTCCGTTGAACTTCCTCAAGCAAAACAGGCAGGGGTCTGCCGATTGAGAAGCACAGTTGGTCGGGATTGAAGGGTTGTTTTTTCATGCTGTGGCTCCAAAAAGGTCTGTCTCGATCTATTATAGTGTTTATGTTGCTCATGTTGACCAATTTAGGCAACATACATACTTTAGACCCTGTTGAAGATAAAGTCAAGATAGATTACAATTTTTCCATGATAAGGGACTACAGCCGTGAGCGAGACGTTTGGCAAGCTGATTCGTCAAGCCCGTAAGGACAAGGAATACAGCCAGCGCGAACTGGCAAAGTTGATAGGTGTGGATTATACCTACCTATCCAAACTGGAAAACGACCACGCTGGGTATCCTCCCAGCGAGGATGTCATTGAGGCGTTAGCGCGTCATTTGGATTTGACCGATCGCACAGATGACCTCAAACGCCTAGCAGGTAGGATTACACCAGATGATGCCAAAGTTTTTGAGGATCTGGTCAAAAAGTACAGGCAAATGCCTGCGTTGCTGCGCCGGATGCGGGATGAGCCAGAATTTGCACAAAAATTACTGCGCGAAACCACACAATTAGAAGGTGAGGAGAGGAAGAGTTGAAAGTAATCAACCAGTATCAAATATTTTCAAAACAGGAAATTGAGCTTCGTGCGATGGATGTTCTTGCGCGCGTCAATAAAAAGCGCAAGCGTCCTCTAAAATGGCCTATTGATGCTGGTCATGTTGCTGAAGCTTTAGGATTGGATATGGATTGTGGCTACATACCTCCTGATGAAAAAGGGGCAATTGCTGCCATGATTCTACCTACTGAACGTAAAATTATAATGAACGAAAAGAGTCTGGAACTGCCTAAAGGTTTTGAAGAATCTTCAATAGCTCACGAAATTGGACATTGGGAGCTTCACATAGATCAAAAAGCGGTTTCTCGTTTAGAAGAAGAGCAAAAGCGTGGTGTTGAGAGCGCCGTAGAGCCATTTTTATGTCGCAGTATTAGCAGTCAGCAAGGGATAGAATGGCAAGCACAGTATTTTGCTAGTTGTTTGCTGATGCCCAGATTTAAGCTAGAAGAAGTACGAAGAGGACGCGATCTAACCAACTGGAAACATCTTTATGCAATGCGAGATGAACTTGGCGTAACAATATCCAATCTGACAAATCGTCTGCAAGACCTTCGCTGGATTTACATTCCCAAGGGTTCTAGCCAAATCTATCTTGGTGATACAGGAACTAATGGGTAGAAAAGTTTGTTTTAGTGAATTGCGATCGCCTACCTCTCCCATCCCAACTCCAAAAGTACGCGCGTGCGTAGCTATCCCGTAGGGAATCGCCCTTTTTTCCCAAGTGCGATCGCTTATGCTTCACCCCAAGCACTTAAAAACTCGACTTGATTGTACATTTCCTCTGCGGATTTACTAGCTATAATTTTTAGCAAGCGACGCAATTGTTCCCCAACTGAATAATTCTGCTGTCCCAAGATGATCCCCATATGTTCTTCCCCTTGCGTGCTAAAAGCAGTATGCAATCGATAAAAATCCCTAGGATTAAAACTATAGGTTACTCGATGATTTTCATGAGCCCAATACAAAATTTCTTCATCGCTTCGAGACAGCATTCCTATTTCTGCAACAGAAATAACATCAACACTCCGCAGGCGTAGAGCATCTAGCAGAGCCGAATTCATCGCATCTTCGTCTAGCAGCAGTAGAATAATGCTCATGAATTTGTCTTGAGGTTTTTGTAGTGTAACTCTGCTAACTGTTCGTAAGCTTCTTGTTCCTCAGCTAAATCTGTATCAATCTCTTCTCGATTAGCATGATAATACGTTAAAGCTGCATAAACTTGTGCGATCGATAAGTGAGTCATCAGCCTAGCAATTTCTTCGGCACTGTTACCCTGCTTGTACAAAACGGCGATGCGGCGGACAGAAGTACCAGTTTCAGCAATAATCGGACGGCCGCCTCGAAGCTTGGGATCGCGGATAATTAAAGTCCCGATGTCTACTACAGTTGTTGTCATACATTTTCTCAAGTCACTTAACTTGATTATATAGATTTCTTCTGAAACTGTGTAACTGTTTATGCCTCTGATGGTTCTCTTTAAGCGATAATTGCGTAAATAATTGAGAAAAATTAAGAGCGATTCCCTACGGGATAGCTACGCACGCGCGTACTTTTCGCCAACATCTCTACAACTTCCCAATTTGTTGAGCAAACCACATCGCCGCCGTCCCATTTCCTTCACCCAAAATTTTCAAAGTCTCCGATAGCAAAGCAATTGGCAATCCCTCAAGAGCTCCGGAAATTTCGCATTCCTGATATTTCCCGTTTTCCTGCAAGCGAAATGCCAAAACTCTCTCGCCCTTAATATCTACTACCCAATACTCAGGAATTCCCAAAGCAGCATACAAGCGCTTCTTTTGATCTAAATCGATAGCCAAAGTCGTATCGGAAGTTTCTATTACTAAATCGGGAATTCGCGATTTATTTAGATTAAGTCGGCGCGGTTCCCCTTTTTGCCACTGGATGAATTCTCCACCGACATATAAAATGCGATCGGGCGCACCTCCTCCCACTTTTGGCTTCTCAATTACACATCCACCCAAATCATCGAAAGCTTGTCCTCCTTTGCTGACAAACCAAAATCCAAACACCAGAGTCAAGAGGTTGTTAAATCTGGCGTGCTGAGGCCCTTCATTACCCATGTCTATCCAAAGATATCCTTCATAAAAAAATATTCTGGCTTCCTCCAAAGATGGATCTTCGCAGGCTGCTACATAATCTTCCCATGTGGCGGCTTGCCATTGGGGAATTTCTCCCACTTGAGAGACGATGAATTTTGCAGTTGTAGAAGTCATGATTTAAAAGCAAATTGAGGATAAAATTATCCTAACTTATGTTGATATTTATCTGCTGCGGTAATTGATAGTTAGTAATTTGTCAATTTTTATAACCCCCCTTTTTCAGGGGGGATCGGATTCTTGTGCTTATCGAATTGCTGTGGGCGCCGCAATGGGTACTTCTAAGTCTGGTTGCAAGTCAAAGACTACGACAAGCGTTGCTTGAGGCATGAGTTGACGCAGACACAGCAAGTGTCCGTCAGCGTCCGATCGACTGCGAAATCGCCCCACAATCGTCCGCTGCATACTGGGCATGAGTTTGGCGATCGCCCAAGGGTAAAGGCGTTTTTGGTACGCGATCGCCCCAGGATTCGCGGAGAATCCCTGTTGATAACCGTTTTGTGACATAATCGTGTTGTATTCGTAAGGAGTACACAAAAGGCGTTAGTAAGTTTCTTGGCGGGAATGTACTAACGCCTTTTCCATTAAAATTCAAGCACATATCACAAGAATTGTCAATTGTCAATTCTTAACGCTAAGTTTTAACGGTTATCCTATCTGAAGCTTTTATCGGCTATGGATTTGAGGGTTTTAGTAAGTGTTGAATTGTTTGCAGAAGTGATATATTTTTGATTTTCAACCGCAGATGCACGCGGATAAACGCGGATGAAGGAAAGATAAATTGAGTATGAGTTAAGGGGCGATCGCACTTAATCACACATCACAAAATCACTCTCTTGTCAAGACAAAAACACTGTTTTTATTCCCACGTCCAATCCGCAAATCGCCATCCAAATAAGTGATATCGAGCCATCCCTGCTGTTCGCGAGTATCCAGCCCGAAATCTACAGCAGCGAACTTTTTCCCCGACTCAATCTCATTGATAAACTTCCCCGGAGATTCATAGCCAATCAACCTGCTTAAACCGAAAATCGACCGCTCAAACTTGATCTGCACTCGACGTTCGGAAGTTGGCTCAAATCTTGCCGCTACACTGACAATTCCTTCTAAGTAAGGCAATCCGTAAAGTTCGCCAATGTTGTAAACTTTAGATTCTCGGACGCGGATAGATTGATAAATTTGACCCAATTTCACCAAGGGAAAAGCGTCAAGATTCAGCAGTTCGCGGCTGGTAGTGTACAATAACCGCCAATCACCATTTAAAAGCTCTGCGGCTTCCACAGGGCGCGGTGTGGGGTTGTAATCTTCCAATTTCGCGATCGCGCTTAAAATCGCTTGTTTGTCGCTAGCCGTCGCCAGCAAACCGCGATTTTTACCAGCAATTATCTCTAAGAGTTCAGATTTTATAATCATGATTTTTTTAGGACGAGGGATGAATCAGGAAAAATGTTTCTTGATGGCGCCTTCAATATTTATAAATTACTTGACCAGTCGTTTTTAGGGCGCTGACTATTGGGTTTGTCTGTACGCAGCGCGCAGCATACATTGATTAATGGCTAATCACTAAGATACCAAATTTCAGCAAATAAAGCAGAGTCCGATACAGGTAGGCTAATTCTTGCTCGTTTTTAACGTAGCGTCTGATAACTTCCCCCACGCTGACTGCACCTTCTTGCTTAATTGCATCCAATATCTGCATCTGAATGTTAACAGAGATTCTTCTGTCTTGACCGAAGCTGGTAAACCAAATTGTCTGTATCTGCTGTAAAATTTCTGGTGTGGCGATCGCACCCAGACTCAGTGTCATCTCCTTGCTTAAAGTTCTACTCGCATAATGACCCAATACCCGAAACGGATCGTCGCCCAACGGATAAGGCGGCTTCCCGGCTTTTAAAGGTGCAGACTCGGGTGCCGAAACGCGAATTTCTGCTAATTCCCGCCACAACTGTTCGTAAGCAGCAATTACTACTTTCCAATCATAAATTTCTTTTGCCCTTTGTCTGGCATTTTCGCCCATCCGCTTTCTCAATTCGGGGTTTTCAATTAATTCACACAAAGCGCGGGTACAAGCATCAATGTCAACTGCTGTGGTGAGGGAAGTGTGACCCATGTAAGTCGGCCAATTTAAGCTGCCGTCGAGATAATTTAGGGCTAAATCTAAACAAGATTCCGGGGGCGGGATGAGTGTGGGAATGCGGAAGCCGTCTATTTCGTGGCGTACAGATTCTTTGTATCCGTTCCAATCGGAGACTATCGCCGGCAGTCCGTTCGCCATGGCTTCTATGGGTGTCAGTCCGAAGGATTCTTGAATGTTGTCGGAAAGCGAAATGAAAATGTCGGCCGCCGACCAAATATTTATTCTAATTTCGGGCTGTCTCCCATCTAAAAAAATAGCATTCACGGAGGGACAAAATATTTGCGCGCTATTTTTAAAGTCGGGTTCTTCTCTCGGATCTTCGATCCAACCGGCTTGAATTAAGTGGATTTTGGCTGTTGTCTGTTGTGCGGCTGCCTCTAGGGCGATGTACATCGGTACTGGATGACCTTTGGCAGAAAAAGTCAATCGACCGACAAATAACACAACAATATCGCCGGGAGAAATGCCGAGTTCTTGCCGCAGTTGGCTGCGACTGTTAACTGCTTCCACACCCTGCGGAAACGCGCTGCAATCGACTCCTAGGGGAATAACTGGCAATTTGACTAAAATTTCCGGTTGACCGCCGTTGCGCTGCGCTAAATACTCTGACCACTCCCTCAGAACTCCTTCTACTGCTGTTTTCACGGCGGCAGAGGTACAGATCAGGGCGTCCCAAGGCTGCATGGGTGCGGCGATCAAATCGCCGATCGCCTCCATGACGTATTTTGTACCGATCGTGTGAGTAACGCCGCAAACGCTGTAGGCCCGCTGATCGAAAAATCTGCGCGCCCAAACTATCTGCGACAGCGCCGGATCTGGCCGGTAAATTGTGCCCGGTTGAGATAGCAAATCCGGTCGTTCCGTCGGAATCCAGCGGACTGTCCGAGGTTTTTGCAGCCAAGGTTGGATGTGCGAACAAAACTCCTTAAAGGTTGTTTGGCTATCGGCGCAACAGTATAGAGAGTCTGCGGTTCCGTGTTGGACTAAGCTTTTGAGAAATCCTTCTCCGGCTGAATGACGCCCCAGAAGTTTTTGCCCTCCGGTGTGGTACCCCTCTTTGTTGTATAAAACCGCTGCCGTTGTATCCATTCTGAGATTTATTGCGCAAGAGTTGACAGAAGAAGCCAGAGGGCTTTGGGGGCAAGGCTTTGAGCCAAAACTAGGATGCTGTTGTCAATCAACTGGTTGCCGTTAGCGAGGCTTGCAGAAAAGGATCGCCGCGTGTCGCGACATCTTAAAGACGATCGTCTCAGATTACAATATTTACGGCTAAAAAAGGATTGGCAAGAGCGGATTTTAGTGTTATTCTGAGGCCGATGCTTGGGGGCGATCGCCTTTTCGGTCTCCCATCTTATCCCATCCGGAACCAAACGGAGCTTGTGGTATAATGCTTTAGCCTTGCTAAATGCCCGATTTGCAAGTGCTTCATCAAAGGAACAGTTCGTCGGCAAAACGTTACCTCTACTCGATCGCGTCTTTGTCTTTAAAAACCGAGAATCATGTACAACCCATCTCTGCGTCAAATACCTCGCCACTTGCCTGCGGATGTAATTCCATTAAAGCAGCAATCATCTCTTTTAGACTGGTTGGAATCTAACAATCGCCTGTTAGCAAGGGATGTCCAAGAACCAGACTATCTACATGAAGAAGAAATTTCAGAACTGATGGCTGTTGACGACAGTCCTTACGATGATTTAGAAGAGGAAGTAGAAGAGGATGTGAGTGTAGGCGAAGAATAAGTGGTACAAGGGTGAAGAAATCAACCGGAAACAGGGAAGAAAAACTAAGAGATTTCTCAATCTCCTGTATCGCACCCTATTCCCAAATTGTCAATTGCTTATTCTCAAATAGTGTGTGGTGAGGAGTGTTATGGATAACTTTGTGGATGAGAAAATCCCTTTTAGTATGCCTTTCAAACTTACAGGCAGGAATTTATTGCTGCTTCTGGGTTTGGGGCTCGGCATTGTAGCGATAGGTTTAGATTTAGCAGCGGGTAGATTTTTGAATTTACCTGCATCGCTATTTATGCCGCTAATTGTTTGTGCTTTAGTTGCGTCGGGGTTGGGCTATGCAGTTGTACCCGTACTCCAGCAACTAAAAGCAGGACAAATAATTCGCGAAGACGGCCCCCAAGCCCATTTGAAAAAAGCGGGAACGCCGACAATGGGAGGCATCTTTTTTGTACCTGCAGGGGTCGCAGTCGCTTTACTTTGGTCTAAGTTTAACTCAGATGTTGTTGCCGTATCGGCTTTAACTTTAGCTTACGGTTTCATTGGCTGGCTCGATGACTGGCAAATTCTGCGGCGCAAGTCGAACAAAGGTATTTCACCTAGGATGAAATTGGCTTTGCAAATAAGTTTTGCTGGTCTATTTTGTCTGTGGCTGATGTTTCATCAACCTGCTATTTCTACGAATGTTGCTTTGCCTTTCGGTTGGGTATTGCCCTTAGGTTTGCTGTTCTGGCCGCTGGCTGGTTTTGTGCTAGTTGCCGAAAGCAATGCTACTAATCTTACCGATGGTGTTGACGGATTGATGGGCGGTTTGGGCGCGATCGCACTTTTGGGATTGGGCGCATCTGTAGCCTCAACTTCGCCAGAATTAATGATATTTTGCGCCTGCACCAGCGGCAGTTGTCTCGGTTTCTTAGCACACAACCGCAATCCAGCCAGCGTGTTTATGGGCGATACAGGTGCTTTAGCTTTGGGCGGTGCGTTGGGTGCGGTAGCTTTATTAACAAATAGCCTTTGGATATTATTAATTATCAGCGGGATTTTCTTTGTAGAAACGCTGTCAGTAATTGCTCAAGTAGGTTATTACAAAGCTACAAAAGGTCCGGATGGAATCGGCAAGCGTCTGTTAAGAATGGCTCCGCTGCACCATCATCTAGAGTTGTGCGGTTGGCTGGAAACTCAGGTTGTTGGCATTTTTTATTTAACTAACGGGGCTTTAGTGTTAATGATTCTGATGTTAACTAGCAACAGTTGAGAACGGATTGGGTGACGGATTCCACAGGGGATGTAATAGATATTTTCTACTATTTCAAAGAAACAACAGGCAAGATGCCTGTTCCACAAGAACTGAATGCAGTTGTGGAACAGGCATCTTGCCTGTTTAATGCTCCGCATTGATAATTTTGAGAATTGATATCCCCAGTTCATTCAATAGAACTGAAAAACGCTTTTTAATTATTTGAAGAACCGCGAAGACCCTTATAGCGCGAAGAAAAAACTACATTTGTTTATTTATTTTCCTTCGCGTCATACGCGACGAAAGCGGTTCGTTTAATCTGAGTCAATATTAGTTATGCTATCGTTGACGGTTGTTTTTGAATGATTAAAATGTTTTTACCGGAAGTTTCGGTGGTTGTGCCTGTTTACAACGGCGAGATGGATTTGCCGGATTTAATCGAGTGCCTGCGATCGCAAACTTATCCGCCACACAGAGTAGAATATCTCATAGTAGACAACAACAGCCGCGATC
Organism: Microcoleus sp. F4-D5; assembly: GCF_036704885.1. Lineage (NCBI taxonomy): Bacteria > Bacillati > Cyanobacteriota > Cyanophyceae > Oscillatoriales > Microcoleaceae > Microcoleus > Microcoleus sp. F4-D5. Next base: position 88,276 of record NZ_JAUBSX010000022.1, read on the forward strand.
GCACTTCAACCATTCTCGAAACATTCTCAGATTCGGGCCGGGAACGAGATATCAACATTCGCCACCTCACCGAAAATCAGATTCAAAGTTCTTACGCCGCCCGCAATCAAGGAATTCGCGCATCCACAGGCGAAATCATTGCCTTTACCGATGCAGACTGTCGCCCGGAATCTGACTGGCTGGAAAATTTAGTTAAGCCATTTGTTGACTTAGAAATAGGAATTACCTGCGGGGAAATACTCGCATTGCCCGGTAAAACTATCTTAGAACAACACGCCGATCGCCAAAATACTTTATCTCAAAAACATACTCTCGCTCACCCTTTTTGTCCCTACGGTCAAACAGCCAACTTAGCTGTAAGGAGGCTAGTTTTACAACAAATAGGATTATTTCGGCCGTATCTCACCAGCGGCGGCGATGCTGACTTGTGCTGGCGGATTTTGCGGGAAACGTCTTATAAAATGTATTTTGCCGAAAATGCGATCGTCCGACACCGCCACCGTTCAACAATAAAACAGTTACAAAGTCAATGGTATCGGTACGGGGAATCTAATAAATACTTGCACGAACTCCACGGTGTCGATTTGATGCGAGAATTGACAGCACCGGAATATTTTTATCGGCTGGCTAGATGGCTGTTAAAAGAATTGCCTGTGGCTGCTGCCAAAAGCGCGTTAGCGAAAGCGTTGCGATCCGAAGGAAAGCCCGCCCCTACGGGGGCTACGCCAACGAAGAGGATCGCCCGAGCGGATCTGGTAGACTTGTTCAATACGCCGATCGGTCTTTTGAATGTTAGGGCAAGGGCGATGGGACAGCGCCAAGCCAAACTTCCAGAATCAGCTTGGGACATTGAGCGATTTTAATATTTTAGACCGCAAGCCTTTCACGGGCGGGCTGGATGCCCACCCACAAAAAAATTGAACTATGAGTGGAACAAGCCGGAAAGCCTGTTCTAAATAAGCCTTTCACGGGCAGGCAGGATGCCCGACCCCTACTCCCCACAAAAAAAATTGAACTGTTGTGGCACAGGCCCGCAAGCCTGTTCCTCAAAATAGTGCAAGATGTGCGATCGAATCAATGATTCTTTTGTATACAATCCCCGCGTCTAAATACCTATAAGTGCAGTTTATTGGTGCATATAGATATGCTGAATTAGAAATCTGAAAAATTAACGTAATCCTTAATATAAAATTAATAAGTCTATTCAGAAGCGCTCGGTTTGACGACGGGAACGAACTCAGAGGCAAACCCCCAAATTTTCTTTACTTCTGCCTTTGGGCTTTCCACTGCTGTCGTCAGCGCATCGGAATTATTCTCAGATTTTTAAATCTTTGTAACCTTTACAGGTAATGCCAATGGCTCAAATCTTACTCCAGACAGTTTGGTTTATACCTTGCTATCCACTTATCGGCGGAGTTCTGTCAATGCTGTGGTTTCCGGCAGTTACCCGCCGCACCGGGCCCCGACCGTCCGGTTATGTAAACGCCATATTAACCTTGTTCGCTTTCGTACACGGCACCGTCGCCCTGACAGCTATTTGGAACCAACCGGCCCGGCACCAGTTGATTCCCTGGCTGAACGTAGCAGGTTTAGACTTAACCATTCCCGTAGAAATCTCTGCTGTCACCGTCGGGGCGACTGTTTTGATTACCGGACTGAACTTGCTGGCGCAGATTTATGCTTTCGGTTACATGGAAATGGACTGGGGCTGGGCTAGGTTATTTTCCTTGATGGGGCTGTTTGAAGCGGGGATGTGCGGCTTGGTGTTGTGCAATTCCCTGTTCTTCAGCTACATAATTTTGGAAATCCTGACTCTGGGAACTTACCTGCTAGTCGGGCTGTGGTTCAATCAGTCTTTGGTGGTGACAGGAGCTCGCGATGCTTTCTTAACCAAGCGGGTGGGTGACTTATTCCTGCTGATGGGGGTAGTTGCCATTCTGCCGCTGGCTGGAACTTGGAATTTTAACGAGTTGGCTGTTTGGGCCCAGACTGCAAAGCTTGACCCCACTGTAGCGACGCTGTTGACTTTAGCTTTGATTGCCGGCCCGATGGGTAAGTGCGCTCAGTTTCCCTTGCACCTGTGGCTGGATGAGGCGATGGAAGGCCCGCTGCCGGCGACAATTTTGCGGAACACCGTAGTTGTGGAAACTGGTGCTTGGATATTGATTAAGTTGCAGCCGGTGATTGCTTTGTCGCCGATGGGGATGACGACAACTATTATTGTTGGCGCTGCGACGGCGGTGGGTGCTTCATTAATTGCGATCGCCCAAATTGACATCAAACGCACGCTTTCCTATATAGTCAGCGCTTACATGGGCTTAGTATTTATCGCCGTCGGCACCGGACAAGCCCAGACAGCCCTGACATTAATATTTGCGTACAGCTTGGCAATGGGTTTGCTGGTGATGAGCATCGGTTCGGTAGTTTGGAACAGCATCACTCAGGATGTCCGATCTCTCGGCGGTTTGTGGGGAAAGCGGCCGATATCGGCGATATCGTTTATTGTCGGTAGCGCTGGATTGGTGGGACTGCCACCTTTCGGCTGTTTTTGGGGTTTAGAAGAATTAACATCCGGGCTTTCGGAAGCTCAGCCTTTGCTGTTAGGAATCGTGCTGTTTGTAAACGGCGTCACTGCTTTTGGCTTGGTGCGCGTCTTCGGTTTAGTTTTTGGCGGCAAACCAAAGCAAATGACCGAACGTTCGCCAGAAGTTCACTGGCCTTTCATCTTGCCGATGACTGTTTTAATGGGCTTTACTTTGCACGTTCCGCACTTGCTGGCTGCGTGGAATTTATTGCCTGGGGCGAGTTTGAATTATACCGCCAGTGGACTGCTAGTTATGTCAACGGCGATCGGCATCGGTGCCGGAGCGTTTATTTACCTGAACGATAAATGGGAAAAACCAGTGCGAATCGGTTCTCAAGCCCTGCAAGACTTTTTTGCCTACGACTTTTACACCGCCCAACTTTACCGGGTGACAGTGGTATTTGCCGTCGGTTTAGTTGCTCGAGTCATCTCCTGGATCGATCGCAACATTGTTGACGGATTCGCGAACTTAATCGGTTTTGCAACCGTTTTTGGCGCGCAAAGCCTCAGGTACAACGTTAACGGTCAAACTCAGTTTTATGCCCTAACAATTCTTTTCGGAGTTGCACTTTTGGGACTGCTAATAAGCTGGCCGTTGCTAGTTCGTCTGTCGCTGATTGTGGGCGGGTAAATAGAGTTAAATTTAAGATTTTAGGTGAGCTTTTAAATCTAAAATCTTTTAAAAATTAATTCTCGGACAAAGAGTTCAAAGTTTGTTAAACAAGGCACAATCAATGAACCAAAATCATAGACTATTCAATCTTTCCCGCCGCAATTCCCTCAAATTTGTCGCCGGAGCCATTGGTACAGGAATACTCGCAGCACGAGCAGGCGCTGATTTGGCTGCACCCGAACCAGTAATTGCTCAAAATGACTTGACTCCCGATGCAGCTTTGAAACAGTTAATGGACGGAAACCAGCGGTTTGTTGACAAAAAACGCAAAAGTCCCAACCAAGACTTACCCCGGCTCCTCGAAGTTGCCATAGCTCAAAAACCCTTTGCTGCTATTCTCGGCTGTGCAGATTCCCGCTTTCCTTCCGAAATTATCTTCGATCAGGGATTGGGAGATTTATTTGTGTGTCGCGTGGCCGGAAATGTTGCTACTCCAGAAGAAATTGGCAGCCTGGAATTTGGCACGCTGCTACTGGGAGCAAAAGTGCTTGTGGTAGTCGGGCATAAAAGGTGCGGTGCCGTAAACGCAACAATCCAAGGAACTCAAGTTCCCGGTCAAATTGGCAGTTTGCTCGACGCAATTAAGCCTGCTGTAGAAAGCTCAAAAAGCCAAGCGGGCGACAGGCTAGAGAATGCCTCAAAAGCTAATGTTGTGGTGCAAGCTAAGAGGTTGAAAGCATCTCCAGTTATCTCTAAGTTAATTGCGGAGAACAAACTGAAAGTTGTTGGTGCATACTACGATTTAGACACGGGAAGAGTCTCTATTCTTTCTGATTAGCGATGCAACTTTTGATTGAGAGTTTGGGAAAATTGTAATATCTAAACTCTCAAATTATCACCAACAAGATCCTGCCAAATAGATTCTTTACTCTTCACTCTTGACACATTATGCTTAGTGCCTTGCTCTGGTTGCCCGCGTTGGGCGCTGCGGTAGTCGGGTTTTTGCCCGGAAACATCAATGGGATGCGTCTGCGTTCAATAGCTTCGGCTTTTGCTGCTGCTGTTTTACTTTTGAATATTTGGCTGTTGACTCAATTCGATACAGCCAATTCGGGACTGCAATTTCAAGAATATTTGCCTTGGATTCCACAATTAGGTTTGAGCTACAACTTGGGCATTGACGGCTTGTCCTTGCCGCTGTTGGTTTTAAGTGCTTTGCTGACGCTATTAGTCATTTACGGCACTGGCGAAGGGATGGCTCGACCCCAGCTTTACTATGCTTTGATTTTGCTGATCAATTCTGGTATTGCCGGAGCTTTGATGTCTCAAAATTTGCTGCTGTTTGTCCTGTTTTACGAACTAGAATTAATTCCTTTTTACCTGTTGATTGCGATTTGGGGTGGAAAGCAGCGAGAATACGCTGCCATGAAGTTTTTGATTTACACGGCTGTTTCGGGATTTTTAGTTTTAGCGGGATTTTTGGGTGTTGCTTGGCTGAGCGGCTCTTTAAATTTCGATTACACTGCGATTAACACTCAAGAATTGCCCTTGAGAACGCAATTGATCCTGCTAACAATTGTGCTAATTGGGTTGGGAATTAAAATTCCTTTAGTGCCGCTGCATACTTGGCTGCCTGATGCTTACGTCGAAGCTTCACCAGCAACAGCAATTCTGCTGGGAGGGATTTTGGCGAAGTTGGGAACTTACGGTTTAGTGCGGTTCTGCTTGCAGTTGTTTCCCGAAACTTGGTCAATTGTCGCTCCCGGTTTGGCGATTATCGGGACAGTGAGCGTGATGTACGGTGCTTTGAGCGCGATCGCCCAAAAAGACATCAAGCGCATGGTAGCCTATAGTTCGATCGGACATATGGGTTACATCCTCGTTGCCTGCGCCGCAGGTACGAAACTCGCGTTAATCGGCGCTGTCGGGCAAATGGTAAGCCACGGCTTAATTTTAGCTTTGCTGTTTTATTTGGTAGGCATCATCGAAACCAAAGTTGGCACCCGAGATTTGGACGTGCTCAACGGTTTGATGAACCCGATGCGGGGTTTACCCACTGCCAGTTCCCTGTTAGTTTTGGGCGGAATGGCAAGCGCTGGAATTCCGGGTTTGGTGGGTTTTGTTGCCGAATTTTTAGTGTTTCAAGGCAGTTTCTCGATCTTTCCAATTCCCACTTTACTCTGCATTTTAGCTTCTGGTTTAACCGCAGTTTACTTTGTGATTCTGCTCAACCGCACCTGTTTTGGCAAATTGGACAACGCCACGGCTTACTACCCTCCAGTTACGTTTCCTGAAAATGTGCCGGCGCTGGTTTTGGCGGCCATCATTTTTGTTTTGGGAATTCAACCTGCTTGGCTGCTCAAGTGGAGCGAATCTACTACAAATGCGATCGTTGCTACTTTGCCTGCTGACAGAAATGCCCAAGTAGCTATTAGCTATCCCCTTGAACATTCGGCGATGGAAATCGCGTCTACAGCAACGATATCCGCCGACGCTGACTAAGAGAATCTACTCGTTACCAGGCTCTTCCTGGTAACGCAAATATCGAGGATCTGCCTTCAATTTTCCGGTTCTGGCATGGATATCGGTTCTCAAGCAAAGCCGGAGAACCAGTTAAATAATTGCAGCTTTTTGCAAAAAATCCAAATCTCAAAATATTGAGATTCACTCAATCAAAGGAAACAACAATGGTACATACCCCTAATAAACCAGCAACTAAACTACCTCCTTCCAAGCACGAATTTGCTGAAGTAATTCACAGACTAGAAGCAGGCGGAGCGATGATTCCAGATACGCCGGAAAATCTGATGCAAATCATCGCTATCTGGAAAGCTTACGCAGTGCCGATGGATTTCTACTGGCGGGATTTGCTTTACATCGCCGAACGGGTATTTTTACACCCGCTTCCTTTCTTTAAATACTTTTTACCTCAAGAGTATTTAGATTTACAAAATCACTATGCAGGTGACGGTGCAGATTTGCGGATCTGGCGCGGGACTGGAAGTGCTCACCCAGAACTTTTGGAGTTCATGAAGAAGGGTGAAATTGGGAAAATGCCGCGGCTGTTTCACCATTTGTGGCACGATCGCATTAACATGGAATTTGCGGAAGAGTGCATGAGGTCAATGCTTTGGCACCGGCGCTTGTACCCGCAGACCAATCAATTCGATCCTTATTTGGACACGGACGAATACAAGGCTAATGCCGATCGCGCAATTAAAGCTTACTTCAAAAAAGACCCGTTCATGCTGGCACTTCACAAAGCATTTCCCGAAATGTTTTTAGAACAGTGCCGCCAAATGTCTTATTACAGCAATCTCGGTTTATTCTGGGAGGTAATGGCACCGGTGTTTTTTGAAGCGTCCGACCTTTACGACGAAGGTAAAATTACCACAGTCCCGCAGGCGATGGATTTCCTAGTAAATGGCATATTTGCGATCGCCGGTCGTCCGATTTACCACCACGTTCAAATCGACGGTGAAACCTACGAAATCATCCCCAAATCTAAGGGTTTCACTTGGCTTTACGAAGCAGCGTTACCTTACGTGGAAGCTATATTTTACCGCACTTCGCCGTTCCGAGGAACCAAATCTTACAACGCTCAAGCTAGGGAAGTTCCTGACGACCAAAAAGACTTCCACTACGGAGTGCTTTATGCAGACAAATTCCTGGTAGGTACGGCGGGGGTTCCGCCGACTTTGCTAGCACAAGATATGCTGCATTTCCTGCCGCCTTATTTGATGGATTTCTACAAACAGCGCTGTCGCGGCGAAGATGATATCCTCAATCAAATTGGGGTGACATTCCAGCGATCGATGTACTGCGTTACTTCGGCGGTAATTCAAGCTTTGCGGACTGCTCTTTTGTATCCCTTAGATGACCCGAATCCAAAGCATTTGAAGGCAAATCGGGCTTTCTTTGAGGCTCAGATCGATCGCTTCTGCCGCCCGGAATACGGCATGAAATATGCGGCGAAGCTCAAAAATATTCAGACTTCGGATTACAGGTAAAGGATGTTTAAGGGAGGCATCTTAGCTGAAAAGTTCGCCAGTCCGTCAGCCAGGGGTTTAAACCCCTGGCTCATAGCTGCGAGTCGGTTTCAACCGACTGGGAAAAATCAGAGTTTTTTAAATCAGTTTCAAAAGTGATATAATGTGATATAATATTAAGGCAGTTGGCATAGCAATCATTTAACTCTGTCTTATTTTCCTCTGATTTCTCTGCGTTATCTGCAGTTTAATCATTCGGAGACAACCGCAAACGATATCACGAAAACAAATAACTAATAACTAATAACTAATAACTAATAACCAATAACTATGAACAGCAAAGACGTAGCTAAATATATTGAAGCAACTGACGGGATTTCCAAACCTTGGCTGTTGGTGCAACTGCGGCTGAAAAAATTGCAAGAAAGGCGATCGGATATTTCTGCTGAAGAGTATGTTACAGCACTCGCCGACATTCAACAAGATTTAATGAATCTGGGGGAATGGTGGCTGGGAATCGAAGATGAGGTGTTTTAAAATTTAATTGAAAGTCCAAGTAGGATTAAGCCGATCGCACTTTAAAATTTCTCCATCAAATCTTTTTCGTGGGCATAGACATCTCGTAGCTGTTGCAGCGCGACCCCAGAAATGACCGATTTAACACTAGCTACCAGTTGGCCCCACTCCAGCAATCTGTCAACTGAAACAGCTTTTTTGAACTTGTGGGTGTAGAATTTAGTCCAAAATGCTGGTGCTTGCTTGCTTTTCCAGCGTTTGTACCATCTGCCAAAATCTTGAGGTGCGATCGGCTTTACTTCTAAAATCGGGGGAAAATCGGCGTAGCTGACAAAGCGGCTGATGCCTTTGGCGTGAACGTAAACCATGTAGCGACAGCATTCGATGCGGTAAATCTCGTCTGCTGCGATATTGAACAGGAGTGCGACTGTTTCTTCGGTAACGAATCTCGCCAGCGGATGCAGGATTGACGATTTGTGAATTATTCTCGATTCTGCGATCGTCCGCGATTTTGCCGGAGTTTCTGATATCATGGCTAGTACACCTCTGGATATGGTTAGTAGACTTCTGGATATGGCAAATGCACTTTTTGATAGAAAGAAATAATCTATCCAGATTAGGTTTTACAGACGATCGCCCTTTAGTTTTCCAGGCCGGGGGGCGATCGCTCTTTACATATAAACTTCTACGACGCAATTGCATCAACTGTCAAGCATGGGTTTAGTCAGGCTAAAAATTCGGGAACTAGCGGCGGAGAAGGGCTGGACGCTTAAGGAAGTATCCGATCGTTCCGGGGTAATTTATAGCACTGTCCGAAGCTATGCTCGTCGTCCTGAAATGGCAATGGTTGACTTTACTTGCCTGCGGAAGTTAGCTCGCACTTTTGATGTGATGATTGAGGATTTGGTTGAGGTTTTGGAGGAATAGGGCGATCCTCCTTAAGTTGTCTAGACAGGGGGCGAGCGCTTTTTCAGATGCAATTATCTTAAAACGCAACTGCATTATTTGTCAAGCATGGGTTTAGTCAGAGTAAAAGTGCGAGAGTTAGCGGCCGAGAGGGGCTGGACATTCAAGGAGGTGGCTGAGCGATCGGGCGTGATCTACAGCACCATAACCAGCTATGCTCGTCGTTCAGAAATATCAATGGTTGACTTTACCGCCCTGTACAAGTTAGCGCGGGCGTTTGATGTGATGATTGAGGACTTGGTGGAGATTATTGAGGAGTAGGCGATCGGCCTTTCCACATTTCCACTATAAACCCTTGTGTTGCGTCTTGTCAAGACGCGCTTAAGCACTTTGCATCGCAGCTAAAAGCTCAGCTTAACCCTGTTTTGTCACTCTGGCAGTATTATAATAAGGTAAAAATTCTAGAACCAAGACACAGAGTATGGTACAGC